>CAJQNR010000074.1 GCA_905479715.1 uncultured Sphingorhabdus sp. | reverse complement strand
CCGAAGACGATGACATTGGCACCGGGTTCGACCTTCGCCGTGTTGACCACCGCGCCGACACCGGTGGTGACGCCGCAGCCGATATAACAGCTGGTGTTAAACGGCGCGTCGGTGCGGATTTTGGCAACCGCGATTTCCGGCAGGACGATGAAGTTGGAAAAGGTCGAGCAGCCCATATAATGATAGATCGCTTCGCCTTTGTAGGACATGCGGCTGGTGCCGTCGGGCATCAGGCCCTGACCCTGGGTCGAACGGATCGCGGTGCACAGGTTGGTCTTACCGGACAGGCAGCTTTTGCACTGGCGGCATTCCGGGGTGTAGAGCGGGATGACATGATCGTCTGGTGCGACCGAGGTAACGCCTGGCCCCACTTCGCGCACGATACCGGCGCCTTCATGGCCGAGAACGCTCGGGAATTTGCCTTCGCTGTCGAGACCATCAAGCGTGTAGGCATCGGTATGACAGATGCCGGTTGCCATGATCTCGACCAGCACTTCACCCGCCTTCGGGCCTTCCAGATCAAGCTCGACGATCTCCAGTGGCTTTTTCGCTTCAAATGCTACGGCTGCGCGGGTTTTCATAATGGGGGCTTTCTGTGTTGAGTCTTTGCCTGCCTTCTAGGTCAGAGCGATAGTTGTCCGCAAGCCAGACCGCATGATTCATGCGGCCAGGCCCCAAGCCGATAGCATCGGCCAATCTGGCTCGCTTGATTGACAGTTGATCTTCCCGCCCGGTTCGGTTCAAAGGCACGTTCACATGGGAGAACCGGAATTGATGCAGGATTACACGTCCATCCGCGAGGAAGTCGCGAAACTTTGCCAGAAATTTCCTGGCGAATATTGGCGCGCACGCGACAAGGCACGCGAATATCCCAGCGATTTTGTCGCCGCGCTCGGCGAGGCGGGCTATCTGGCGGCGCTGATCCCGGAAGAATTCGGCGGCGCCGGATTGCCGATCTCGGCAGCCGCCGCGATCCTCGAGGAAATTCAGGCACAGGGCTGCAATGCTGGCGCGGTGCATGCGCAAATGTATATCATGGGCACGATGTTGCGGCACGGGTCGGACGAACAGAAGTCCCAATATCTGCCCAAAATCGCTACCGGCGAGCTGCGGCTTCAGGCCTTTGGCGTGACCGAACCGACCAGCGGTACCGATACGCTGGCGCTGAAGACCGTCGCCAAGCGGGATGGCGATGATTATATCGTCAACGGCCAGAAATTATGGACCAGCCGCGCCGAACATAGCGACCTGATGCTGTTGCTCGCCCGCACCACGCCGCGCGACCAGGTTACCAAGCGCACCGACGGTCTGTCGGTGTTTCTCGTCGACATGAACGCGGCCAGAGACAACGGACTAACCATCCGGCCGATCGACACGATGATGAACCACAGCACCACCGAATTGTTCTTCGACAATATGCGCGTGCCCGCCGGCAATCTGATCGGCGAGGAAGGCAATGGCTTCCGCTACATCCTCTCGGGCATGAACGCCGAGCGGCTGCTGATCGCGGCGGAATGTATCGGCGATGCCAAATGGTTTATCGAGAAAGCCACCGCCTATGCCAAGGAGCGGGTCCTGTTCGACCGCCCGATCGGCCAGAACCAGGGCGTGCAATTCCCGATCGCCCGCGCCTATGCGCAGATGCGCGCCGCCGAACTGCTGGTCCAGGAAGGCCTGCGCAAATATGAGGCCGGCGAAAATTGCGGCGAGGAAGCCAATATGGCCAAGATGCTGGCCGCCGAAGCAAGCTGGGCCGCCGGTGAAGCCTGTGTCCAGACCCATGGTGGCTTCGGCTTTGCCGCGGAATATGATGTCGAGCGCAAATTCCGCGAAACGCGGCTGTATCAGGTGGCCCCGATCAGCACCAATATGATCCTCTCCTATGTCGCCGAACATGTGCTGGGCCTGCCAAGGAGCTATTGATGAGCGACTGGACGGACTGGATCGGCAAGAGCGAGACGCGGCATGATGTGATCACGCCGGGCCTGCTGCAACGCTTTTGCGCGACCATCGACCGGCCGGGCACCGACGACATTCCGCAAGGGCTGCACTGGTGTCTTGGCCTGCCCGATACACCGACCGCGCAGCTCGCCGAGGACGGTCATCCGACAAAGGGCAGTTTCCTGCCGCCCATCCCCCTGCCCCGCCGGATGTGGGCGTCGAGCGAAGTTGCGTTCGAACAGCCGCTGAAGCTCGGCGACGAAATATCGCGCGTTTCGACCGTCGCCAGCATCGAAGAGAAATCCGGCAAGTCCGGCGATCTGGTCTTTGTCGCGGTCGACCATGAAACAAGCGTTGGCGACCGAGTCGCGATCAGGGAGCGGCAGAATATCGTCTACCGAGAACCGGCCGCAGCTCCGGCACCGGCAAGCGAGACAAGCACCGCCGCGCCGGACCTGCAGGACTGGGACTGGCAACAACCAATTCTTCCATCCGAGCCCTTGCTGTTCCGCTATTCGGCGCTGACCTTCAACAGCCACCGCATCCATTATGACAAGCCTTATGCGATGCAGGAAGAAGGCTATCCCGATCTTGTCGTGCAAGGTCCGCTTATGGCGACATGGTTGCTCAATCTGGCTGCGAGCAACCTAGGTGCAAACAGGCTGTCCCGCTTTTCCTTTCGCGGAATGTCACCGGCCTTTGCCAATCGCGCGCTCTATCTGGTGGGCAAACAGGAGGGCGAGAAAATTTCACTCGCCGTGATCGGCAGTGACGGCAAAGAGATCATGACCGCGCAGGCGGCGATCTAGGCACCGCCTTTGCAAACTTTACAGTAGCGCTTCCTTTTGTTTTCTGTGACCTTTGCCCCAAAGCATTGTTTTCTAGTATTTTTTCGGCAATCACCTGCCCTCTAGTGTGACCTTTGGATCATCGGAAGATACCGGTCCGGTCGAGGGCAAAAGACCGGAGCGATTTCGCACATATCCAGAATGTCAAAGAGCTTTCGGTTGCGAGATTAAGCCAGCGGGTGGCGTGTAGGAAAGCGTTTTGCTGTGTTTCACTGAAAATCCCATTGAAAATTCTCCGTTCGTGCTGAGCTTGTCGAAGCACGGTTGTGACAAGCTGACATTGCCCTGCAGACGCCGGACCCTTCGACAAGCTCAGGGCGAACGGGAGAGGGTTGCGTATTCGGCGGGGCGATCTCTTGCGTCAGTTAGCAAAGGCTCGGGGTCCTGAAACGAGTTCAGGATGACGATGCGGCCCGCCACCCCAGCGCGCAAAATGAAAAGCCCGGCGGCTGTGATCAGACGGCCACCGGGCTTTCCAGCATTCAAAACAACCTAGAAACGGTCGGCGTTCATTACTTTGGTCCAGGCGGCTGCGAAATCTTCGACGAATTTCCGGTCGGCATCGTCAGAAGCATAGACTTCCGAAACCGCGCGCAGTTCCGAATTAGACCCAAAGATCAGATCTACCGGGGTCGCGGTCCAGACCAGATTGCCGGTCTCGCGGTCGCGGCCCTCGTATATTCCCATATCCGTGGCCGACTTGGCCCATTTGGTCTTCATGTCGAGCAGATTGACGAAAAAGTCGTTGCTCAATTGGCCGGGGCTATCGGTGAACACGCCATTGGACGATTTATCCGCATTGGCGTTCAAGGTTCGCAGTCCGCCGACCAGCACCGTCATTTCGGGTACCGTCAGATTGAGCGCATCAGCCTTGTCGACCAGTGCTGCCGCTGGCGCCAGATCGGCACCCGAGGCATAATAGTTGCGAAAGCCGTCCGCCTTGGGCTCGAGATAGGCGAAGGATGCCGCATCGGTCTGTTCTTGCGTGGCATCGACCCGTCCCGGCGTGAACGGCAGTGTGACCTTGTGGCCGGCCTTGCTAGCTGCCTGCTCGACCGCTGCATTGCCGCCCAACACAATCAAGTCAGCGAGCGAGACCTGCTTGCCGGCTTTGGCACTGCGGTTGAAATCCTTCTGGATGGCTTCGAGCTTGCCCAGCACCCTGGTCAGTTCCGCCTTGTCATTGACAGCCCAGTCGCGCTGCGGTTCCAGCCGCAGCCGCGCGCCATTGGCACCACCACGCATGTCGGTGCTGCGGAAGGTCGACGCCGAGGCCCATGCCGTACGCACCAGTTCGGGTGTCGACAGGCCGGAAGCAAGGATTTTCGACTTGAGCTGCGCCACATCCGCGTCGCCGATCATTGCATAGTCCGCTGCTGGCAATGGATCCTGCCAGACAAAGCTCTGGCTCGGGGCGTCTGCACCGACATAGCGGGCCGACGGTCCGAGATCGCGATGCGTCAGCTTGAACCATGCGCGGGCAAAGGAGGCCGCGAATTCATCGGGGTTTTCATGCCAGCGCTCGGCGATCTTGCGAAAACCGGGGTCTTCCTTGATCGCGATATCGGTGGTGAACATGATCGGCGCATGGGTCTTGCCCGGGATATGGGCGTCGGGGACCATATTCGCCGCATTTGGATCACTCGGGATCCACTGGGTTGCACCGGCCGGACTCTTGACCTTCACCCATTCGAAACCGAAAAGATTGTCGAGATATTGATTGGTAAAGGCGATCGGATTGGCCGACCATGCGCCTTCGAGACCACTGGAAATCGTATCCTCGGCATTGCCCTTGCCGCATTTGCTTTCCCAGCCCAATCCCTGAGCTTCGATGCCGGCAGCCGACGGTTCGGGAGCCAGACATTCTTCGGGCTTGTGCGCGCCATGCGCCTTGCCGAACGTGTGACCACCGGCGATCAGTGCCAATGTTTCCTCGTCATTCATCGCCATATTGCCAAAGGCGCGGCGGATATCCGCAGCCGCCGAGATCGGATCATGATTGCCGTTCGGTCCTTCCGGATTGACGTAGATCAGACCCATTTGGGTCGCCGCCAGCGGACCGGTGAGATTGCCTTTGCCATCGCGGCGATTATCCGCGAGCATCTTCGCTTCAGGGCCCCAGAATACCAGATCCGGCTGGAAGGCATCAACGCGACCGCCGGCAAAGCCGATGGTCTTGAAGCCCATATCTTCAAGCGAAACATTGCCGGCCAGGACCATCAAATCGCCCCAGGACAATTTGCGGCCATATTTCTGCTTGATCGGCCAGACCAGACGGCGCGCCTTGTCGAGGCTGATATTATCGGGCCAGCTGTTGAGCGGTTCGAACCGCTGCTCGCCACCATCGGAACCACCACGTCCGTCACCGACGCGATAGGTACCGGCGCTATGCCAGGCCATGCGAATGAAGAACGGACCATAATGACCGTAATCGGCTGGCCACCAGTCCTGCGACGTCGTCAGGACCTTGCGGATGTCCTCCTTGACCGCAGCCAGATCGAGCGTCGCGAATTCGGCGGCATAATCATAGTCAGCGCCATAAGGATTGGACTGTGCCTCATGCTGGCGAAGCGCAGCGAGATCGAGGCTTTGCGGCCACCAGTCCTTGTTGGCCATTGCGGTCTGCTCGGCATGGGCCGGGCTTGCGAGAACCACCGGCGTCATTGATGCTGCCAGCAGTGCGAAAAGCGAAACGTGTGATTTAGTCATCTTCCTCTCCCTTCTATTGTTGGAATGATGACCAGAAGTGTATGCGCAGAAGAAAGATTGGCAAAATCGTTAAATTTTTTGAGAGTGATCGACATTCCCGATCAAAGGATCGTTTTGCCAATATGTAAGAGAGAGAAATATGGGATGGAAGCACGATGATCGCGCTTGTCCATCGCAAAAGAAGCCCGACGGCCGGGTCGCAATAACCGCCGAGCTTCCCTTGGATACCCAAAATGGGTTGACTGCAGCATCAGGACCCGATGGAATATACTCCTCCGCCGGACCGATGCCGCAAGATTTTGTTAACCGAGTCTTTTTACCGGCGCTGTGATCGCGATCACTCGCCCAATAAAAATGAGCACGAACAGCAAAATCGGCCGGTCGCCATAGAACGAACGCCGGGTTTATAGTCGATGGTCTGGGGGGATTGGTGCGAAGCCGCCTGCGTGACGACTAGCGGCTTCGCGGCAACGGGGTAGCCGCTACGCCAGGTTCTAGCTGTGATGACAATCACTCTGTGTAATAATGGTGCGACGGTCACGCAATCATGATCATTTCACCGGTTTTGCGTGCTCTTTCCCATGTCAGGGGAGGACCACATATCTGCAGCCGGCTTTCCGTGCCGCTGATATCAGCCAGGCGACTGAAGAGATGGATAGTCGGCATCCGCCGGTGCGAGAATTCAGCCTGGAATTGCGGAGAAAGGCGAGAACGGAGACGATGCTATCAAGAGCGCGTTCTAAAAAAAACGGGAGCTTACCCGAAGATAAGCTCCCGCTGCGCCTCTGTTGGGGCTGCTGTCCTCTTGCGATTCCAGCTGCCGCTTGTTCGGCGTCCGGATTCCGGTCCAGTCGCGTTAATGGTTGGTGGTTTTCCACGTATCGGCTTGCGCGTCCTCGCTTCGGTTCCCAACCCGCAATTGGTCCAGTCACCTGATGATCTTCGTCCGTCTGATCCGTTCCGGCTTGCGCCTTCCCTTCTCGGGCTTTCGCCGATCATCGATCAAGAGATCATTTTCCTTTTCTTGCGAAAAACA
Organism: uncultured Sphingorhabdus sp.; assembly: GCA_905479715.1. GTDB lineage: Bacteria > Pseudomonadota > Alphaproteobacteria > Sphingomonadales > Sphingomonadaceae > Parasphingorhabdus. Next base: position 9,474 of record CAJQNR010000074.1, on the reverse strand, counting down.
AACTGCTCGTCTTGATCATCGTCCGGTTCCTGAGCGTTCCTGCGGGTCATTGCTGACTGGTCGCTGGATCGTCCGTTTCCCTTCCGATGACTGATATATGACTCTCGCAGCCGAGTCGCACCTAATGGAAAACCACAAGTTATCCACAGCGCCTGCATTAAACGGTGGAAAACGGGTGCCAAGTCGGTGGATAAGATTCAGATGGCGTATTTTCGCGGAATGTGGGGGGATATGTCCGCTGGTCCGGCCTTTCACTCAGGAGGGAGAGGGGGAAAGGACCGGACCGTTGGACCAACCCCGGCGTCACTATCGGGAGGGGGATGAAACAGCCGGGGTTGTAACTTTTTTGCCTTAGATCTGAACCGTTGACAGAAGAACGATGCTGCTAACGGACAGAGCGGCGATAATATTGAAAAGCGTTCTCATGGACTTTCTCCTTATTCCAACGCCTATCAAACATCACTTTTCCTGCGTAACTTACGAGCTCCAGATGGTCCCATGACAGTTTGGTTTCAATTGATAACGAAGACTTTTCAGTTGCATTATACGCAACCAAAATGGATCATTCTTGGCTATGAATTATCACCTAACAGATTGTTATTATTAAAAAATACCTTCAAGCAGCTTTTTCCCCTTGTCGAGCGGGTTGCGCCGGAAGTTGGCCTCTTCATTGCCAATATAGGTAAAGATGCCGTCCATCGCCTGATCGGTGACACTATCGGTCAGACCGTCACGTGAAAGGTCAGCACCGCCCAGCCGGGCCAGGGAGGAAAGCGATCCGAGCTGCTCAACCTGCTCATAGGCGCCCAGTTCCGCCAGCGCCTTTTCTACCAGGGGACGTACCTTCAACGCCAGTTCGTCGCCGGATGAACGCCGGAGATATTCCGAGCCCGCCGTGTCACCGCCGGTTGCGATACCGACACCATCCTGCAGGGTCAGCCCGTCGATCGCCGACCGGAACACGGGCTTCGCTTCAAGCGCCGCCTTGCCGGCTGCGTCATTGAGGGTTTTCGTGATATCCTTGGTCAAACCGGCCTTGCTGGTGAAGCGCAGGATGCTCGTCGCTTTCTGAAGCGGACCGGGCAGCAATATCCGCACCGCCTCGTCCGCATAAAAGGCACCCGGCTCGGAAAGCTTGTCGAGCGCATTGTCGGAGGCATCGCCCAATATGCCCTTCACGCCCGAACTTTGCGCCGCAGCGGGGGTCGCCGCAAAAGACATCATCGCCAATGGGGCGGTCGCGAGCGCGATGGTGGCAAGTAATCTGCCAGAGGTTTTTCCGGGACGCATGATCATTTCTCCTGATTTAATTCAGATGATCATAGCATATTTCGGTGGCCTGCGGCTGAACAGTGCGAGCGATACCGGTAAATTCCTGCAAATTCGCAATTTTGCAGATATTATTTCTCTTCAGAAAATTCCAATACGCCTTTGCTTTCCTGCTCCGACAATTCGCTCAGGGCCAGAGAAAAGGGATCGCCTTTGGCGGTGCGCCCCGAGAGATTCGTTCCGTCTCGTACGACTTTGAAATCATCGTCGGTCAGCTGCGCTTCATACCAATCGGCCAGCTTGTCTGCGCCGAGGGGCGCCTTGAAGGCAATCTGGACCTTGCCACCCTGCCCGTCCTTGTCTTCGATATCGAAGCTGGTCACATGGCTGCCGGGATAGAGATCGACATCGTTCATGTCGAAATCGTCGCTGTCGAGCGTGATCGACGGCAGGTCGACTTCCATCGAGAAGCCGTCGGCCTTGATCGAGAATTTGCTGTCCTCCCCGCCGCCGCCGATTCTGATTTTTTCGTCGTCCGACTTGCTGTCATCGCTAAAATCGACCGACAAACCGGTCCGGTTGCCCGATTCATCGTCGCCCTTGCTGCACGCGGACAGGGCCAGCGGCAACGCGGCCAGCAATATCAGATATTTCGAAGGCATAGCACAATCTCCAAGCTGTATTGCATCATTAATACAGCTTGGAGATTGACGCGTCAAGCGGCAATGGCGGTCAGGGGTCTATCGTCGCTCCCGGATTGGCTGCATTGACGATCCCGCCATCGACGGGGATCGTCGTGCCGACAACATAATCGCCGGCGGAGCTTGCGAGGAATACCGCTGCAGACGCCATATCCTCGGGCCGCCCGATGCGTTTCGCGGGGATGCCCTTCTCGACCGCGTCTTCATGATCGCGGGCTGCCTTGTTCATCGACGAGGCAAAGGCACCGGGCGCAATACCGGTCATGATGATATCTTCCTGCACCAGCTTCGACGCCATTTTGCGGGTCAGGTGGATGACCGCAGCCTTGGATGCCTGATAGCTGTAGGTTTCCCACGGATTGACCTTCAGGCCGTCGATCGACGCAATATTGATGACCTTGGCCGGACGCTCAAAACTGGCGGCGGCCTTCAATTGCGGATGCAGCGACTGGGTCAGGAAGAACAGGCCTTTGACATTGGTGTCCATGACCTTGTCCCAGCCATCTTCCGGGAAATCGACATATTCCGCGCCCCAGGCGACACCGGCATTGTTGACGAGAATGTCGAGCTTCTCTTCGCGCGAGGCGATTTCGGCAGCGAGCGCCTTGCAGCCTTCATAGGTCGAAATATCGCCCTGGATATAGGTGCAATTGTCGCCGAATTCGGCAGCAGCGGCTTCGCCCTGATCTGCCTTGCGGCCGGAAATATAGACTTTCGCACCTTGCGTCAGAAAGCCTTCGGTGATCATCGCGCCGATACCGCGCTGGCCGCCGGTGACGAGGGCGACACGGCCTTCAAGCGAGAAAAGTTTGTTAAAATCCATCATCATCATTATCCTTTAATAGCCGTGCATTTCGGCAACGAGATTGGTGTGATAATTCACGTCGCCCATGAATTCCTGCAGCGCCCGATCACGCTTCATATAGAGGCCGATATCATATTCATCGGTCATGCCGACGCCGCCGTGCATCTGGACGCCTTCCTTGACCGAAAGCGAGGTCGCCTTGCCGGCCTTCGCCTTGGCAACCGAGACCATCAGTTCCGCCTTTGACGAGCCTTCATCCAGCATTTGCTGCGCCTTCAAGACGGTTGCCCGTGCGATTTCCATCGCGCTGTAAAGATGCGCAATGCGATGCTGCAGCGCCTGAAACGAGCCGATCAGCGCACCAAACTGGCTCCGGCCTTTGACATAGTCGACCGTAATATCCATCGCGCCGGCACCCACGCCGAGCGTTTCCGCAGCGGCACCGGAGCGTCCGGCGTTCAGCAACCGCCGCAGGACGATATCGCCATCATCAACCTCGCCGATCACCGCGTCGGCATCGACGGTGACACCGTCAAACCGGACATGTGCCGCCATCGCGCTGTCGACCAGCCGGGCGCTGTCGCGTGACACGCCCGCTGCATTCGCGTCGACCGCGAAGAGCGTCAGGCCCTTGTCATCACCGGTCGCTCCGCTGGTCCGCGCGGCAACGATCAACATATCCGCCGAGCCGCCCTGCACGACAAATTGCTTCTTGCCATCAAGCTTGAAACCATTGCCTTCGCGGGTGGCCGCCATGCTGATCTGGTCCGGCCGATGCTTCGCGCCTTCATCTATCGCCAGTGCCAGCACCGTTTCGCCGGCAATGATGCCGGGAAAATATCTGTCGCGCAGCGCCTTGCTGCCAGCGTTGAGCGCCTCGACACCGGCAACCGCTGTGGTCAGGAAAGGCGAAGGCGTCAGATTGCGGCCGATTTCTTCCAGAACCACACCCGCTTCAACATGGCCCAATCCAAGGCCGCCTTCGTCTTCGCCAATCAAAATTCCGGTAAAGCCCATTTCGGCAAACTGTTTCCACAAGGCGTGGGAGAATCCGTCCTTGCACTGCTTGTCGCGAAATTCGCGGAGATGCGAGACCGGCGCCTCGCCTTTCATGAATTCGGCGGCGCTGTCGTGGAGCATCTGCTGGTCTTCGTTCAAATATAGCGGCATCTTCTCGTCCTTATAAAATTATCTGCGCTCGTCGCGCGATCACGATCTTCTCTCCGGAAGACCGGGCGGTATCGGCGCTAGGCGCCCGGCAAACGCAATATCTGCTTGGAAATGACGTTCAGCATCACTTCGCTGGTACCGCCTTCAATACTGTTCGCCTTGGTCCGCAGCCAGCTGCGAGCGGTCATGCCGCCATTGCTGGCGTCACTTTCCCATTCCAGCACTTCGCTGCCGCCAGCCGACATGATCAGCTCGTGTCGACGTTTGTTGATTTCGGTACCGGCATATTTCATCATATTCGGCTGAGCCGGATGGCAGAGCCCGGCCTTGAACGTGTCGCCGAACCGTTCGGCCATCGCGCGGAATGCGAGCAGTTCGATATCGATATCCGCCAGTTCAGCACGGAGCATCGGAGCATCGAGACGGCCCATGGCATCGCGGCCAATCTGGTCGGCAAATTTCGCGCCCAGCGAACCGCCGGTCGATCCGCCCTGATCGGAAATCATGCTGCGTTCGTGACCGAGCAGATATTTGGCGACGTCCCAGCCCTTGTTCACTTCATAGACAACTGAAGAAACGCCCTCGCCATATTCCTTGGGTACTTTGACATCATCGAAAAATGTTTCGCAGAAAGCGGAAGCACCAGAGATCAGTTCGATCGGCTTGGTTGTCACACCTTCGCTGGCCATGTCGAACAGCATGAAGGTGATGCCTTTGTGCTTTTCATTCTTGTCGGTCCGGGTGAGACAGAAAATCCAGTCGGCCTTGTCCGCATAGCTGGTCCAGATTTTCTGGCCATTGACGACAAAATGGTCGCCCTGATCAATTGCACTGGTCTGCAACGATGCGAGGTCCGAACCGGAGCCTGGTTCGGAATAGCCCTGACACCAACGGATTTCACCGCGCGCGATCGGCGGCAGGAAATGTTTCTTCTGTGCTTCGGTACCGAATTGGAGCAGCGCGGGGCCGAGCATCCAGATTCCGAAACTCGACAGAGGCGAACGGCATTTGAGCCGGGCCATTTCCTGACCGAGAATTTTCGCCTCTGCGCCTGACAATCCGCCACCGCCATATTCTTTTGGCCAGTCGGGAACCGTCCAGCCCTTGGCAGCCATGATATCCAGCCATTCCTTCTGGCCCGGCTTGTAGGTCGGATTGCGCCCACCCCAGACCGCATCATCTTCGCCGGTCATCGGCTCGCGCATTTCCGGCGGGCAATTCGCCTCGAGCCATGCGGCGGTCTCGGCGCGGAAGGTTTCCAGGTCAGACATCACGAATTTCCTTTTAATTGATCAATTAAAATTGGACTATCATATTAACGTAGTTTGATTCAACGATTCCCTTGGCCCGGAGTCAAAAATAATCGGAGAATCCGGTAAATATTTTTAGCCCGACCGGCCAGCCGTCTGAATTCCGTAACGGAAACAAACATGGTCAGCACAAGTGATTGACGCTGAACAGTATCACCGCTTTAATGAAGAAAAAAAAGGGAGCGCAAGAGGATGCGATTTAAGGGTAAAACTGCCGTCATAACCGGCGGGTCATCGGGTATCGGACGCAACAGCGTCGAGCTTTTTCTGCGCGAAGGCGCCACCGTCGTCATGGGCGATATCGATGAGGCGGAAGGCACCGCAATGATGTCGGCGATGGGTGACGGCTTTCTGTTCAAGAGATGTGATGTCACCAAGGAAGCCGACATAAAGGCGTTGATGGACCATGCTGCAGAGCAGACCGGCGGCATCGATATCCTGTTCAACAATGCAGGCGCCGGCGGCCCACGCGATGCAATAGATGAGATTAGCGGCGATGACTGGGACTTCGCCATGGCCCTGCTGCTCAAGTCCGTGGCCATGGGCATCCGTCATGCCGCGCCACATCTGAAAAAACGCGGCGGCGGAGCGATCGTCAACACCGCATCCATCTGTGCGTTTCAGGCCGGCTACGGCCCGATCGCCTATTCCACCGCCAAGGCTGGCGTATTGCATCTGACCAAGGTCGCTGCAGCCGAACTGGCCCGCTATAATATCCGCGTGAACGCGATCTGTCCCGGCTTCATCCAGACCAATATTTTTGCTGCATCGGTCGGTGCCAACAAGGAAGAAAGCCAGCAGATCAATACCGTACTCGGCCAGGCGGCGGCCCATGCGCAACCCGTTGCCCGTCCCGGCATACCCGGCGACATCGCCGAAGCGGCAGCCTATCTCGCATCGGATGCAGCCGGTTTTGTCACCGGCACCCATTTGCTGGTGGACGGCGGCATGCTCGTGGGCACCCCGGGCAGCTGGAACCCTGAAATACCCGGCATATTGGATGCGATCTTGCCGGAGCATCTGCGTTGACAGAGACTCAGGTCAAGCTGCCGCTCAAAACCAAGATATTATATGGCTTCGGTTCTGCCGCATACGGGATAAAGGACAACGGATTTTCCGTCTTTCTTCTTTATTATTATAATCAGGTGATCGGCATGCGTGCCGATGTCGTCAGTCTGGCAATTGCTATCGCCCTGTTCGTCGATGCCTTCATTGATCCGCTGATTGGCCAGATGACCGACCGGACCAGAACACCCATCGGTCGGCGCCATCCCTGGTTATACGGCGCGGCGCTTCCGATTGCCGCGGCATGGCTGCTGTTATGGCATCCGCCCGAAGCCAGCGCCTCGATACAATTTGTCTATCTTCTGACGATGGCGATTCTCGTGCGGGTCTCGTTGTCCGCTTATGAAGTTCCCTCGCTCGCCCTGCTTCCGGAACTCAGCCGCGATTATCATGATCGCACCAGCATCCTGCGCTTTCGCAGCCTGTTCGGCTGGGCGAGCGGCCTCGGCATCATGGTTCTTGCCTACGGCATCCTGCTCGTCCCCAGTGAAAAATATCCGGTTGGGCTTCTCAACATGGACGGCTATTCGACGTTCGCCATTATCGGTGCCTGCATCATGGCTTTTGCCGTATTGGTATCGGCGCTCAGCACGCACAAAAGGACGGTCGAGCGCTATAAGGCCGAACGCGAACCACCAAAGACAGCAGAAGGTTTTTCCGAAATGCTCTCCGCCTTTCGCTTTTCACCTTTTCTCTTGCTGATGCTCGCCGGCGTTTTCGCGTTCACCAACCAGGGCCTGCTATTTTCGATGACACCCTATCTGCTGACCCATGTCTGGGAATTCGGGTCCGCGGAAATGACGCTCTATTCTGCTGTTCTGTTCATCGGGGTCATATTGGCATTTCTGCTCGTCACACCGATTTCCAAGCGAACCGGAAAACCGAGGGGCGCGGCCTATTTCACGCTGCTGGCGGTCATATTTGGTACGACGCCCTATTGGCTGCGCATGATCGATCTATTTCCCGCACCCGGCTCCCCTGCCCTCATGCCCGTTCTTTTCACTTTGCTGGTCATCGGCATTGCGGCGAGTATCTCGGCCATGATATTGACCTATTCGATGATGGCAGATGTCACCGATGCCTATGAATTCGACGCTGGCAAACGGGCAGAAGGCCTGTTCTCTTCGGGCATGTGGTTCATGCAGAAAATGGTCGGCGGCATGGGCATCTTGCTGGCTGGCCTGATCATTTCGCTCATCCGTTTGCCGGCGCAAGCGGTGCCCGGCACGGTCGACCCGGCGATTGTCGACAATCTCGCGCTGATTTTCGTGTCGATGGTTACCGTCATCGGGCTCGCCGGCACATGGGCCTACACCCTGTTTCCGCTCAGCGAGCAGGATCACGGCGAACGGATATCGAAGCTGGAGGCGGCGATGCCGCAGGTCAAGTGAAATGCCGGAACAAAAAACTCCTTCGGCCAAACGCTTTCGCTGTGGCAAAGCCGCGCTGCCTCTGATAAGTTAATCGCATAGTTAAAAGGAAAAGGATTAGGCCATGGATTTCGACCTCACTGAAAAGCAGGAATATTGGCGCAACCGGGTGCGCGATCATATCGACACCCACCTCCGGCCCCGCATGGCAGACTATCATGAAGAAGAATCAACCGGCGAGCGCTGGAAGGTCCTACAAGTCATTGAGGAAGAAAAGAAAAAGGCCAAGGAAGCCGGTATCTGGAACCTGTTCATGCCGCCGCCCAATCCTAACCTAACCCATATTGACGATGTCTTCGAATTCGAAGGTCCCGGCCTGACCAATCTGGAATATGCGCTGTGCGCCGAAGAAATGGGTCGCGTCGGTTTCTCTTCCGAAGTGTTCAACTGCTCCGCTCCCGACACCGGCAATATGGAGGTGTTCCACCGCTACGGCACCTTGGAGCAGAAAGAAAAATATCTGCGCCCGTTGATGAACGGTGAAATCCGCTCTGCCTTTCTGATGACCGAACCGGCCGTTGCATCCTCCGATGCGACCAACATCGAAACCGCGATCGTCCGCGATGGTGATGAATATGTGATCAATGGCCGCAAATGGTGGTCGTCCGGTCTCGGCGACCCGCGCTGCAAAATCGCGATCGTCATGGGCAAGACCACGTTCGAGGGCAGCCGCTACACCCAGCAGTCCCAGATCCTGATGCCAACCGACGCACCGGGCGTAAACATCATCCGTCACCTGCCCGTCTTCGGCTATGACGATGCGCCGCACGGCCATATGGAAGTCGAGATGAAGGACGTCCGCGTTCCCGCCGAGAATATCCTGCTTGGCGAAGGGCGCGGCTTTGAAATTGCCCAGGGTCGCCTCGGACCCGGTCGTATCCATCACTGCATGCGGACCATCGGCGTCGCCGAAGAAGCGCTCGAGAAAATGGTCAAACGTCTGCAATCGCGGATCGCTTTCGGGAAACGTATTTCCGAACATAGCGTCTGGGACGAGCGCGTAGCCCGCGCCCGGATCGACATCGACATGAGCCGTCTGCTCTGCCTGAAAGCGGCTGACATGATGGACAAGGTGGGCAACAAATATGCCAAGGCCGAAATTGCGATGATCAAGGTTCAGGCGCCGACCATGGCGCTCAAGATCATCGACGATGCAATTCAGGCCCATGGCGGCGGCGGCGTGACCACCGACTTCGGTCTTGCCCAGGCTTATGCCCATCAGCGGACCCTGCGGCTTGCCGATGGTCCGGACGAAGTGCACAATCGCACGATCGCCAAGATGGAATATGGCAAATATGCCGAAACCGCCGATGGCAGCAAGATGAAGGACGAATTTTCGTCCGGTGATCTGGCCGTTACACGTTAGGAGCGAATGATGAAGGCTGCAGTACTGATAGAAGCGGGAAAACCGCTCGTCATTGAGGATGTCGTAATTTCCAAGCCGGGACCACATGAAGTGCTCATCCGAACGGCGGCCTGCGGGCTTTGCCATTCGGATCTGCATTTCATCGAAGGCGCCTACCCGCATCCATTGCCAGCAATACCAGGCCACGAGGCAGCTGGAATTGTAGAAGCGATCGGGAGCGAAGTGCGCACAGTGGCGGTCGGCGATGCCGTCGTATCCTGCCTGTCCGCCTTTTGCGGACATTGTGAATTTTGCGTGACCGGCCGCATGTCTCTTTGCCTCGGTGCAGATACCAGACGGGCAGAAGGTGACACGCCGC
>CAJQNR010000073.1 GCA_905479715.1 uncultured Sphingorhabdus sp. | reverse complement strand
AATTGGGGCGGTTGCCGAAGTTCCGACAAAGCGAGCCTAAAGTCTGCTTTGCCGGTATTGCAGACTGAATGATGAAACCTCAAGAACCGGGCCGGTGACCCATTGTCTCGCCGAGACGCACCAATCGTTCCGGTGCCCAGTCGGACGAAAAAGCGATGGTATGTCGCGGGAACAGCATGACCACCGTAGAGCCGAGCAGGAACCGGCCCATCTCCTTGCCCTTTTCGAGCGCAATATTCTGGTCGGCATAGGTCCATTGCCTAATCTTGTTCGCGGGCTTTGGCCTGACGACGCCATGCCAGACCGTCGCCATGCTGCCGACGATGGTCGCGCCGACCAGGACCATCGCGAATGGGCCATGCTCGGGTGATTCAAACACGCATATTACCCGTTCGTTTCGTGCGAAAAGATTGGGCACGCCGCGGGCCGTGGCGGGATTAACGGAAAACAGGGCGCCCGGCACGTAGGTCATGCTTTTAAGCCTGCCGTCACAAGGCATATGGATGCGATGATAATCCTTCGGCGACAGATAGACATTGGCAAAGCTACCGTTCCGAAATTCTGCTGCCAGCGCTGTATCGCCGCCCAGCAACGCGGTTGTCGTAAACAGATGGCCCTTTGCCTGAAGGATGCGCTGGTCATCAATCGCACCAAGCTGACTGATCGCGCCATCGACCGGGCAGGCAAAATCTGCTTTCGTTATGGCGCGCGCGCCGGCCTTGAGCGGACGGGTGAAGAAGGCGTTGAAGCTGTTATAGCTGGCAATGTCCGGATTCTGTGCCTCGCTCATATCGACAGCATATTTGCCAACGAACCAGCGGATCAGCCGGGTCGTTAGCGCGCCTCGCTCCGCCGCGGCAATGCGACCGGCAAAGGCGGTAAGACCCCGCTTTGGCAGCATATATTGGGACGCGACTTTCAGACGGTCGAACAATTTTTCATTCGCTTCAATCGCTCAATCGGCCAGTTCGACCTGCCGGACGTCATAGCCGGACTTGTTGAGATCGGCGATCAGGCCTTCCAGCTGTTCGCGGTCTTTCGCTTCGCATTCGATATCGGTGATCAGGCCCTTGGCCGGCAGGTTGGTGAAGACCCGCTGGTGATAGACTTCGATGATATTGACTTCATGTTCGGCGAACTGCTTCACCACATTGTAGAGCGCACCGGGCTGATCGCGCAGATGCAGCCGCAGACGTGCGAGACGGCCCGACCGGGCGAGGTCGCGCAGGAGCACGTTTGCCAGCAGGCGCGTGTCGATATTGCCGCCGCACAGGACGAGACCGACTTTTTCGCCCGCGAATTTTTCCTTGTTCGCCAGCAAGGCGGCAAGTCCGGCAGCACCCGCTCCCTCGACCACGGTTTTTTCGATCTGCAGCAGCAGGCTGACCGCGCCTTCGAGTTGCGCTTCGCTGACCAGCAAGATCTCGTCGACATATTTGCGGATGATCCCGGCGGTAAATTCCGAAGGATCGCGCACGGCGATGCCCTCGGCCAGCGTGTCGCCGCCAGCACTGACGGTCTTGCCGGTCAATTTCCCGTACATGCTGGGGTAGAGCGCGGCCTGCACGCCGGTCATCTTGATGCCCGGTTTGATCGCGTCGGCTGCGGTTGCCATGCCCGAAAATAATCCGCCACCACCGATTGGAATGATCAGACGGTCGAGATCGGGCACCGCTGCCAGCATCTCGATGGCCACCGTACCCTGACCGGCCGCAACATGCGGGTCATCAAAGGCATGGATATAGGTAAGGCCGCGCTGTTCGGCGAGGAGCAGGGCGTGAGCATAAGCTTCATCATAATTGCCACCAAAGATAACGATTTCGGCGCCATGGCCCCGAGTCTGCTCGACCTTTACCATCGGCGTGGTGCCGGGCATCACGATCGTCGCCGGGATACCCAGATTTTTCGCATTATAGGCGAGACCCTGTGCGTGATTGCCAGCGGAGGCGGCGATCACGCCGGTCTTGCGTTTGCTCTCGTCCATCAGCAGCAGCGCATTGAGCGCGCCGCGTTCCTTGTAGGCAGCGGTAAATTGCAAATTCTCGAATTTGAGAAAAACTTCCGCTCCGCTGAGTTCTGACAGGGTGATGCTCTTCAGCGTCGGAGTGTGGACGACCCGGTTCCTGATCCGGTCGTGTGCGGCCTTCACATCATCAAAGTCGAAGGAGGGAAGGGTGGATGTCTGTTTATCGTTCATATCGCCTGTGCCCCTAACGTATCTGGTCATTGAGGGAAACAATGATTATGGCCGTCCAACAGCTTAGGGAATATTATGGCGAATATTGCATTTATCGGAATTGGCGTGATGGGTGGGCCCATTGCAGGGCATCTGGCCAGAGCGGGGCATGAGCTTACGGTGTATAACCGGACGATAGCGAAAGCCGAAGCCTGGGTGGCCGAGCATGGCGGAACGCTCGCGGAAAACCCTGCCGAGGCGGCTCGTGACAAGAAGGTCGTGATCAGCTGCGTCGGCAATGACGATGATCTCGGGTCCGTAACCATGGGGCGCGACGGCGCCTTTTCGACGATGGCCCCGGGCGCCCTGTTCATTGATCATACCACCGTGTCTGCGCGGATCGCGCGGCAATTGTCGGTCGAGGCCGAAGGTCGCGGCATCCATGTAGTCGATGCCCCGGTCTCCGGTGGCCAGGCAGGGGCAGAAAACGGCACTTTGTCGATCATGTGCGGCGGCAGCGAGCAAGCCTACGCCGCGGCCGAGCTGATCATGTCCGCTTATGCCGGTCGCATCGTCCATGTCGGTCGTACCGGTGCCGGTCAGACAACGAAAATGTGCAACCAGATTGCGATTGCCGGTGTTCTCCAAGGACTGTCGGAAGCCTTGCGCTTCGCTCAGGCCAGCCAGCTGGATCTCGATAAAGTGCATGAAGCGATATCCGGCGGCGCGGCGCAAAGCTGGCAGATGGACAACCGCTGGGCGACGATGGCGCAGGACAAGTTTGATTTCGGCTTTGCCGTGGACTGGATGCGCAAGGATCTGGGACTGGCGATCGAGGAGGCGCGGACCAACGGTGCAACCCTGCCAGTGGCGGCGCTGGTCGACCAGTTTTACGCAGAAGTACAGGCCGCTGGCGGTGGACGCAATGACACGAGTTCATTGGTCTCGCGCCTTCCGAAAAGAAAATAGTCAAAGGTAGGCAATATGGTTTGTTGGACGAAAAATCCTGGGGTCGCTCTGGCCGCGATCACCATGGCCCTGTTGTCTACGCCCTTTGCCGCGCGTGCCGATAGTCTCATCGAAAATGTCAACGGGATGACGCTGGACAGCGACGGCAAGGTCATCCGCTTTGCCGCGATGGTGATCGATGACGACGGCCGGGTGAAGACATTGCTCGACCGGCGGGACAAGCGCCCGAAAGATGTTGAATTCCAGTTTGACGGCAAGGGCAGGACGCTCATTCCCGGTTTTTTCGATGCCCATGGTCATGTCATGAATATGGGATTTGCGGCGCTGACACTGGATCTGTCGGATACAAAGACACTGGAAGAGGCGCTTGCCAAGATTGCACGATATGCCGAGGAGAATCCAAACCGGCAATGGATTATCGGCAATGGCTGGAATCAGGAAACATGGGGGCTGGGTCGTTTTCCAACTGCCGGGGATCTGGATGCCATCGTCCCCGATCGACCCGTCTTCCTGTCCCGCGTTGACGGACATGCCGGCTGGGTCAATGGTGCGGCCATGGCGGCGGCAGGCATTTCGGCGGCGACCAAATCACCGACTGGTGGAACCATAGAGAAAGTCGGTGGCAAGCCGACGGGTATCTTTGTTGATGCGGCTATGGGGCTGTTCGAGCAGGCCATTCCCGTACCAAGACCGGTGGAAAGAGATCTCGCGTTGAGCAAGGCGCAGGAAATTTTACTGGCCAACGGGGTCACGTCTATCGCCGATATGGGCACCACGATGCAGGATTGGCAAAGCTTTCGTCGGGCAGGCGACAAGGGGCAGCTGAAAATCCGGATTGTGTCCTATGCCTCGGGCATTGATGACATGATCGCCATCGCAGGTCCCGGCCCGTCACCCTGGTTATATGATGACCATCTCAAGCTGGCCGGCGTGAAGCTTTATATTGATGGTGCTTTGGGATCGCGCGGCGCGCTGTTGAAGCAGCCCTATGCCGACAAGCCCGGAGAAAGCGGACTGGCCATGCTGTCTCCGGCGCAGCTCAAGAACAAGATGAGCCGGGCGGCGATGGACGGATTCCAGATCGCGGTGCATGCGATTGGTGACAAGGGAAATGATGAAGTCCTCTCGGCGATCGAGGAAATGCAAGGCACATATAAGGGCGATCGCCGCTGGCGGATCGAACATGCCCAGATCGTCGATCCGGTCGATCTCAGCCGCTTCGCCGTATCCGGAACCATTGCGTCGATGCAACCGGTGCACCAGACTTCCGACCGGCTGATGGCGGAAGCCCGTCTCGGTCGCGATCGTCTGCACGGAGCCTATGCGTGGAAATCAATGCTCGACTCGGGTGCAAAAATTGCGTTCGGTACCGATGTTCCCGTCGAATCATCCGATCCCTTTGCCGGCCTCAGCGCGGCGATGACCCGTGAGGATGCTGCCGGGCAACCTTTCGGCGGATGGATGCCGGAGGAACGGCTGAGCCGCGAACAAGCCTGGCAGGCCTATACAAATGGAGCGGCCTATGCCGCATTCGCCGAAGATCGCCTGGGGAGTCTGGAGCCGGGAAAAAGGGCTGATTTTCTCATTATTGACCAGGATATCCTGCTCGCTACACCCGCCCAAATTCGGAATATTAAGGTTCTTCAGACCTGGCTCGCGGGCCGACCGGTCTTCGTTCACGATCAATAAGGCTCGGTTAAGTGGTTCAGAAATAGGGCAAGGCGAAAATTTAAATGAGCTTGTCAGTTGTATAAAATGTTCAATGACGCTAAGCTCTACGAGCAGAAAAGATGGATATAATGAAGATTTTCTGCATTACACAGGGGCGCACGAAAGACTAGAATTTGGGCTTTCAACCTTTGTAAAATTGAATAATTGGAGTGAAATTATGAATTTCGGTAAATTGGCTGCTGGTATTGCAGCTGTAGCTTTGGTTGCGGCTCCCGTCGCTGCTCAAGCTGCAAACAGCGCAGCGCCTGCTATTGAACGGGTCGGTGGAACTTCATCTTCGGAAGAAAAACTTGAAGGCCAAAATGGCATTCTGATTGCTGTTCTCGCAGCTGCAGCGGTTATCGCTGGCATCATCATTATCGCTGATGATGATGACGATCCAACAAGCCCTTGAGCTTTGACAAAACTAATTTGGAAACGGGGCGATTTTCGCCCCGTTTTTAATTTATATGGCCCATCCGTGCCGATATGAAAATACGTGGTAAATCACCTTTTCATTTAGTTCCCTGCATTGCATATTGCCCTTGTTGATTCTTGAAAATGTAACAAAAGGCTGGCCTTGTGACTGCACCCGTTCGCTTTCCGCGATTTTTTGTAACCAATCCGAGCCCGTGCCCTTATTTGCCCGGCAAAAGCGAACGCAAGGTCTTTACCGAACTCAACGGCCCGCATACCGAAGAATTAAATGATGCGCTCGGACGGATCGGATTCCGCCGGAGCCAGAATGTTGCCTATCGTCCGAGCTGTCTGGACTGCAAGGCCTGCGTCTCGGTTCGCGTTCTCGCTGATGAATTTCGTCCCAACGGAACCCAGAGAAAGCTCATCCGGCGCAATCAGGATCTGGTTGTCGAAGCCTGTGAGCCATGGGCGACGGAAGAACAATATCAACTGCTTCGGGATTATCTCTCCAAACGCCATCCCGGCGGCGGCATGGCGGAAATGGACGAGATGGATTATTCCGACATGGTCGAGCAATCGCCGGTCAAAAGCTTCGTGATTGAATATCGTGAACCAACCGAAGACGGTAGCAAGGGGCGTCTGGTCGGCGCCTGTCTGACCGATCAACAGGGCGATGGCCTGTCGATGATCTACAGCTTTTTCGATGCGGATCACGGCGAGCGTAGCGGCCTGGGAAATTACATCATCATGGATCACATCATGCGCTCGAAGGCCGCTGGATTGCCCTATGTCTATCTCGGCTATTGGGTCGATGGATCGCCGCAAATGGAATATAAGGTCAGATATCGGCCGATAGAGCGGCTTGGTCCTGACGGTTGGGAAAGATATGAACCGGCCGGGCAACTCAAGGCGCAATCTCCGGCCTGATATAAGCGGTCATAGGCCAAACGAAAAAAAGCCTGCTCACCCCATTTGGTGAGCAGGCTTTTTTCTGTCTGTGATCGGGTCAGTCGTCGTACATGCAGCGCGCTTGCTGACAGCCCTTCAGCGGTGCAGCTTTCGGTGCGGGTTTCCAGACTTTCTTCGCTGCCGGCTTCCACTTCTTCTTCTTGTAGGTCGGCTTGGAATAGACGACTTCCTCTTCAATATAGGTGGTCGTCGTCGTGGTCGTAACCGGTGCGGATTGAATGACAATCGTGGTCACCATTGGTTGCGCCTGCGGATAATAATAAGCCGGACCATATTGTCCGTTCCAGCCGCTGGGATATGCCGGATAGGTCTGGAGCGGTTGCGGCCGACGATGGTGGGCCGGCGGGTGATCCGGATATTGCCGGGCTTCCTGCCTGTCATAGCCATGTTGCTTGAGCAGCTTGCGGCACCGGTCCGTTCCCTGATCGATGGCCGCTCCTGCAACCGCGCCGAGACCGCCGCCGATCAGCGATCCGCCCAACCGGTTTCCGCGGCCCGCAATGCGGTTGCCGGCAAAGGCACCAATGGCACCGCCGACAATGGCGCCACCGATACCGCTGCTTTTCTTGCATTGTTCAAGATAGGCCAGTTCTTCGGCGCGTTCGTCGCGAAAACCACGATCATCGGGATAGGGAACAGGTTGTTGCGGCCTGGAAACCTGATCCGCGTGCGATCCCCAGTGGGGAGCCATTTCGCCATCACCGATAAAGGTGCCGGAATATTCGCCTTCATAGACCCGGCCGTCGGCATCACGATAGGTGCCCTGCCATTGGCCCTGATAGCTGCCATCTTCGCGATAGGCACCATCCCAATCGCCCTGATAGGTCGACTGGCTGCCGTCATAGGCGGACGGGGTGGACAGGACGCGATCATCGTCGGTGAACACGCCGGGATCATAAGTCGCGCGACCATCGCGATAGCCGTCGTCATAGCCCTGATTATAGCGATCCCAGTCGACATTGTAGCGGGCATCCTGAACAACGCCGTAGCGGTCGGTCAGAACGGCGTCGTCATAATAGCGCGACCAGCCATAGCCAAAACTCGGCTGCCTCAATCCGTAATAGCCGAAGTTGCCGATGAAATAGCTGGGCTGGATATAGGTCTGTGGCAGACGGAAACCGCGATATGGCTTGCGGTAGCCATTGCCATAGCCGACGCGGCCCTTGCGAACAAAGCTTCCGACGTGGTGACGGGTTTTCATCTGGCCTGCATTACCTCTGCGCGGCATGGCCCTGGTTTTTTCTGCCGGGTTCGCCAGCGCCGTTGAGGAAGCGAAGGAAAGGTCAATCAACGGTTGTGCGCCATTATCGGGGGGCGAGTCGATAGCCGCATTGGCCGATCCCGATGCGATTGCCAAAACACCGGCAACGCCTACAAATAAAAGGGTCTTCATGGTTAACAACTCCCTAGTTTCGGGCATGCACCGAGCATGTCCGAGCGAAATCTGGTTAACGATCATTTACCATTTTTCGGGGGCTTTGGCCATTAGGGGCTTGTAAAATAGAGTAGATTTCCGCTGTTGTATCGAAATGGGGCATATTGGTTAGCACGCGCTTAACCAAGACTGTTGGCAATGGCCCCGATCAGTTTGACCATTCCGGTCTCGTCATCTGCATCAAAACGGTTCGGCAGGGGGCTGTCGAGGTCAAGCACGGCAATCACCGAACCGTTTTTCACTATCGGTATGACAAGCTCGCTGCGGCTTTCGGCATCGCAGGCAATATGGCCGGGAAAGGCATCGACATCCGCCACCCGTTGCGCGAGGCCGGAGGCTGCGGCGGTGCCACATACGCCCGAGCCGATGGCGATCCTGATACAGGCGACCTTGCCCTGAAACGGGCCGAGTAGCAGTTCTCCATCCACCACCCGATAGAAACCGGCCCAGTTGAGGTCCGGCACATATTGCCAGATCAACGCCGCGACATTGGCCATATTGGCAATCGCATCGGGCTCCCCGCTCACGATGGCGGCAGCGGATGACGTCAGGTCAGCGTAAAATTCTGCTGCCGGTTGGTCCTTATCGATCGCAATGTCGAACATGGCTTTAAATCCCGCCTTTCCGGCTAGTCTTCTGTTTCCGCTTTTTTCACCGGATCATATTTTGCAAACCAGCCCATGATATTGTCGACCTTGGCGATCAACTGGCTTGGCCTGCGGGCAATCAGATGGGATGCACCGGGCACCCTTACCAGCACCGTGTCGATATTCTGCAGCTTCAATGCCGTGTAGAATTGTTCGGCTTCCCATGCCGGTGTACGCCAGTCCGCTTCCCCGACCATGACCATTGTCGGGGTGGTGACATTGTTGACGATCGAAAGTGGCGAACGGCGCCAATATTCCTCCGGTTGCTCCCATGGCTGGGCGCGGAACCAGTGTCGGCTGACGAAGCGGGCGATATCCCCGGCAAGCGCCATGCTGGTCCAGTTGATCACCGGTTTGACGGATGCGGCTGCGGCAAAGCGGTCTGTCTTGCCGACCGCCCAGGCGGTCAGAACCCCGCCGCCCGATCCGCCGGTAATGAACAGCCGGTCTTTGTTGACATAATTTTTGGCGAGGAGAGCATCGACCACGCTCATCAGATCGTCATGATCATGACCCGGGTAATCGAGATCGATCAGTTGCGCAAAGGCTTCTCCATAGCCGGTCGAGCCTCTCGGATTGGCGTAGACGGTAACATAGCCTTCCGCTGCATAGCGCTGTATTTCCGCGCCAAAATAGGGGCCGTACATCGTGTTGGGGCCGCCGTGGATCTCCAATATCATCGGAAAGCTGCCGTCGGGCCGGAAGCCGGGGGGCAGGGCGACCCAGGCTTCAATTTCCCTGCCGTCATGGGTCGATGACACTTTTATCTCTTCAATTCCGGCAAGATCGAGCTGACCCAGCGCATCTTCGTTCAGCTGCGTTAGCTGACGCCCATTGCCGCTGCCCCGGGTCAAGGCGACTTCGGCGGGCCGGTTGGTGCTGCCCCTGGTATAGGCGATTATCGGAGAACTCCCGCCCGCCTTGCTGGCGACGGAAAAGCTGCCGGCCGCATAAGGGCGACCGAGCGATGTACCGCCGATATCCTTGACCAGATTGCGGACATTGCCCGCCAGATCGATAGACACGAGCGTCAACATACCGTCGACTTCGGCCTGACCGACCAGCGCCTTGCTGTCCGGTCTCCATGCGATATTGTCGATGGACCGGTCAAAATTGACAGTCAGGTTCTTTATCCCGCTGCCATCGGCGGCCATCAGATAGACGTCGGTCTGCTGGTAGGATTTCTGTTTGTCGTCATAACCCAGATAGGCGATGCGAGCGTTATTGGGTGCGACTTTCGGCGCAAAGTCCGGACCATCCCGCTGGGTTAGCGGGGTTATCGCCTGACTGGACAGATCGACGCGATAGATTTCACTTTCGATCGGATCAAGATCCGCGTCCTCGCTTTCGTTTCCGGTGACAAGGAGCGTGCCATTGCCGAGCCATTGCGGGGAATCAAAACCATTTTTGCCGTGGGTCACCTGCTGCGGCGTGCCGCCTTCGGCGCTCAGGGTGAAAATCTGGGTCTTTCCTTTCGGCAAATAGCCCGCGCCATCGAACCGGAAAACCAGATCATCAACAATGCGAACCGGCTTGGCCCATTCGGCCCCCTCGGGGCTCTTGGGAGGCTTTGCAAAAGTCGCGGGTTCATCAGGAACAAGCATGGAAAAGGCGATTGTCTTTCCGTCGGGTGACCAGACGGGCGCGCCGGGACCATGTTCCAGCTGTGCCAGTGAAAAGCTGTCGCCGCTGTCCTGATAGCGCAGACGCAGATCCGGTTTGCCTTTGGTCGTGGTCAGATAAATCACGCGGTCGCCGCTGGGGGACCACCGGACCGAGGAACTGGAACCTTGTCCGCTGACCAGTGGGCGCTGGTTGCCGCTGCGGGTGTCGATCGTCCACAGATCGCTCACCACCTGATCGGAAAATTTGTCCATCGATTTGCGGGCATAGATGATGGTCGAGCCATCCGGCGAAATTCGCGGATCATCGGCATATTCCAGATCGAACACGCGTTCGGCGGTGAACCGGCGTGCATCGTCGCTTTCGCTGGCGAAGGCCGCTGTCGCAAGCGACGGCAGGCAACAGAATGCGAGTAAATAGCGCGTTTTCATCGATATCCCCTTTTTGGCATGATTTCTTATGCGCAATTTTGGGGCTTTGCCAACCGTAAACCGGACAGGCGACCCGGCTCGTGCAGGCGGGCAATAGTAGGGTTCGCCTAATCCAGTCCCGGTTTTCCCCGTGTCTTCTTGATTGAGGATTTCTTCTTTTTCGTATCAACCCGACGGGCTTTGGCGGCTCTGCTCGGCCGGGTCTTGATCCTGCGAGCGTCGCGCTGATAAGCCTCTTCGATCATTTCCGCCAGCCGCCGCCGTGCTTCGGCCCGGTTGGCTTCGCGGGTCCGATATTCGCGAACGGTGAATACCAGTTCGCCGCCCAGCGTCATTTTCCGACCGGCCAGGGTTTTCAATTTCCGGAAAGCATAAGGCTCGAGCCGGAGCGCATAGATGTTAACGCGAATTTGTACCGCGGTGGCGACCTTGTTAACATTCTGGCCGCCAGGACCGCTGGCCGCCAGGAATGTCTCGGTGATCGCGCTTTCGGGAATATCAACCATTCCTTGTATCTAGCGACATGCGTCGCCTCACAACAGAACTTGTTAACGACGCCTGGCTTTTGCCGGGAAAATTCTGACCCTTTGTTGCCATTTTGCGGCAAATTCACCTCCCTTTTCGACAAATTCGGGTCATTTCGTCTCGAAATCGGCAAAAAGTTAATTTTTTTTTGGGCGGAGTCAGGAGTCCTGAAACGACTCGTTTCTGCGGGTTTCAGAGTCATATGACTCCCTGCGACTCCTGCTGAATCCTGCCTTAGGGAAAAATTAACCTTTTACGTTCATTCATCTTATGGTTAATAAATGATCCATCGGGTCGGCACAGTGGTCGATCTGGAGCGAGTAAATTGAAAAAGGGGCTGCCTGATGCGCGTGCTGCTGATTGAAGACGAACCAACGACTGCAAAAGCGATCGAGTTGATGCTGACGACCGAAGGTTTCAACGTTTATACGACAGATCTCGGCGAAGAGGGCCTCGATCTCGGCAAGCTTTATGATTATGATATCATATTGCTCGATCTCAACCTGCCGGACATGCATGGTTATGATGTGCTCAAGAAGCTGCGCGTTGCGAAAGTGCAAACGCCGGTTCTCATCCTATCCGGTATCAGTGAAATGGACAGCAAGGTTCGCAGCTTTGGCTTCGGTGCCGATGATTATGTGACCAAGCCGTTCCACCGGGACGAACTGGTTGCCCGCATTCATGCGGTTGTGCGTCGGTCGAAGGGCCATTCGCAGAGCGTTATCCGGACCGGCAAGCTGGCGGTCAATCTTGACGCCAAGACGGTCGAAGTCGATGGCAATCGCGTTCACCTGACCGGCAAGGAATATGCGATGCTTGAGCTGCTCTCCCTCCGAAAGGGAACGACGCTCACCAAGGAAATGTTCCTCAACCATCTCTATGGCGGGATGGACGAGCCGGAACTCAAGATTATCGACGTGTTTATCTGCAAGCTGCGCAAGAAACTCTCGCTGGCCTGTGGCGGCGAAAATTATATCGAAACGGTCTGGGGCCGTGGCTATGTTCTTCGCGATATGGAAGAGGAAGTCGCTCCAACCGCTCAGGTGGCCTAAACGACGAAGCCTTCACTACCCAAAAACTGGTCTGGTTGACGGACCCAAAATCGGTGGATCCCAAGGGGGTCCGCCGATTTTTTTATGAGGCCGTGTCGAGATACCAGCGTTCCGACCCCTGCAGCGCGAGCGCGGTCAGCTTGTCGGAATAATAGGCCCCGGTGTCGATGCCGATACGGGTTCCGGTCTCCACCACCTCATCGTTGATTGTATGACCATATACGATGATTTTCTCGTGCGCTTCCTCGGCGGAGAGAAAATCTTCGCGGATCCAGCGAAGGTCTTTCGGGCGCTGTTCGGAGAGCGGGATACCGGGACGAACCCCGGCATGGACAAAGGCATAGTCGCCGATCGTGATCTGATTCTCGAAGCCGGCGATAAAATCGACATGTTCCTTGGGGAATAGCTTGGGAATGCGCTGTGCCAATTGCTCTATATCGAGCTCCATATATTCCTTCATGGTGATTTCGTAGCTCAAGATCGTCTCGCGGCCACCGATCCGGTTGAAGAAGCGCACGGATTTTTCATCACCGGTCGCTGCCGCGAGATAGACTTCTTCGTGATTGCCCATCAGAAAACGGACATTGCCGAAGATATCCTTGGCCTGCATCGCCGTATCAATAACCCCGGCGCTATCCGGTCCCCGGTCAATCAGGTCACCGAGGAAGATGATCTCGCTTCCGGCACTGTCCCGCTCGCCATCGTCCCTGATGATCTTGTCGAGCAGCCGCTGCAACAGGTCGTTGCGGCCATGGACATCGCCAATCGCATATACACGACGTCCCTCCGGGATGGTCGCGCTATCAATCGGCCGAATTGACTTTTTCTTGCGTAAAAGACGTTTCAACATGGTGCTAATAAATTTGTCCTGAAAACCCCGGTTTCAAGGGCCGAAATCTATAATTTCGTTCCCGTGACATTATAGCCGAAAAAGACCTGAATGGTTGCTGAGTATCATCAGCTTTCGACGACAAAGCTGAGGCCAGCCTTGTCTTCGAGGCGTTGCACCAGCTTCTTGCCCATCAGCGCGCCCGGCGTCCAGATACCACCATCTTTTTTGATCTTGTCCTGCGCCAGACAGAGCGCGGATTCAGCGATCATCTTGGAGGTCGAGCCATAGCCCGGATCCTTGTCGCCTTTGACACAGAACGTGGCGGTTTCGCCATCTGCGGTTTCGCCGAGGAACAGAATGTCATAATAGCCGTTTTCGCGCTGTTCCTTGGTCGGACCTTCGCCCGGCTTGGGCGCATCATCACCGCCGAACGGATTGGCTTTTGCCACCATTTCGGCGGCCTGCTTGCCGAGATCGCCAGGACTGGTGACGACCATTTCATCATATTTGAAATCTTCGCCGAAGGGGAAGCCGAGCAGGAAATTGGTCCGGTGGACATTTTTCGTGTTGATCGGCGCCATGACGAACGGTGCGACCCAGCTGTCGATCGTCTTGTCATATTTGGGGATCAGCATATTGGGCTGGTCCGGCCCTTCAAAACCGGGGGTCAGGCCAAAGCTGCTCGCCAGAATTTTGACGAGACCGGGATTCTTGGCAATTGCCTTCATTGTTTCTTTCAGGCTCGCAGCGGTTCCGCCGGAAAATGTGCCTTCCATGGCGCGAACGCGTCCCTTGATGCGGGTCGCCGGCTTGCCATAGCGCTTGGTCATTTCCTGCTGTAGCATCAACACGCCGAGATCAAAGGGGATCGAATCAAATCCGCAGGAAAAACAGATCTGTGCACCCGATTTCTCAGCCGCTTCCTGATGTTTGTCGATCATTTCGCGCATCCATCCGGGTTCGCCGCAAAGGTCGACATAATGGGTGCCATTCTTGACGCAGGAGGCAACCAGTTCGTCGCCATATAATTGATAGGGGCCGACCGTCGTCAGTACCACTTTGGTCCGGCTTGCCATCATGTCGATCGATGCGGCATCATCGGAATCGGCGACGACCAGTGGCGTGTCCTTTGGCGCGCCGATGAGATCGCGAACTTCTTCGAGCTTCTCGAGGCTGCGGCCTGCCATCGCCCATTTCGGAGCGTCTTTGCCGGTTCCATATTGCCCGGCCATATATTCGGCGACGAGGCGACCGGTATATCCTGTTGCACCATAGATGATGACATCAAATTCTTTTGCTTCGGACATGGCCGTCTCTCCTGCAGATTGTTTTATCGTTTATTTAATTGCCTCAACTATGGGCTAGAGCTTGGCGAGAGTCACACCTTTTTGCCGCATATATTTGCCCGAGCGGTCGGCGTAGCTGGTCTCGCATGGTTCATTGCCTTTGAGGAACAAAAACTGGCAAGCGCCCTCATTCGCATAGACTTTGGCGGGCAGGGGGCTGGTGTTGGAAAATTCCAGCGTCACATGTCCCTCCCATTCCGGTTCCAGCGGCGTCACGTTGACGATGATGCCACAGCGGGCATAGGTCGACTTGCCGAGGCAGATCACCAGCACGTCACGCGGTATCCGGAAATATTCGACGGTCCGGGCGAGTGCGAAGCTGTTCGGCGGAATGATGCAGCAATCGGTCTTGCGGTCGACGAAACTGTCTTCTGAAAAGTTTTTCGGATCGACAATGGCGTTGTCGACATTTGTAAAAATCTTGAATTCGTCCGACACCCGCGCATCATAGCCATAAGAGGACAGGCCATAGCTGATGCAACCTTCCCGTTTCTGGCCTTCAACAAAAGGCTCGATCATACCGGAATGTCTCGCTTCATTGCGAATCCAGCGGTCGGATAATATGCTCATATCAAATTCCTGTTGATGGTCATGGTCGCACTACGTTCCAGTTTATCGGGCCGTCAACCCCGCTGATCCGGCGCATGTCGGACGCGCGCCACATCACCCAGGGTTTGGTGGCATAGTCCGGCGGGAAAAAATTGGCTTCGAGCCAGAAAGTCCGGTCGATGCCGCTGCTGATATTGTAAAGTTCCTCGAACTCCCGCGATACTTCGATGATCGCGGGTTTCTCGCTATGGGCCTCGATCTGGTTGAGAAACAGATTGAGTTCGCTGAGCACCAGCGCACGACCGGGGCGGTCACCACAATCATCGTCGAAGGCGAGGCGGACGGCAGGGGGCAGCATATTCTCTCCGCGCGGGACGGTGGTGACGAACATCGTCGCCTGATCGGTTGCCAGACGGCAGAGGGAATAATTGTGGAGCGCGCCATAGCGGATCCCGGCCTCCCGGGCGCCCTTGATGTTCGCGGCAAATTTTGCATCCCGTTTTGTCGCGCCGTCGGTAGCCTGAATATAGGCGAAATCCACGCCCGTCGCTCCCGCGACATGCCAAATGATATCGCCATTGCTGGCGTCGACGGAAATACCCTGCACCGGATATTGGTCCCGTGACGGCGCCCAGCCTATCGCAATATTCCTGATAATGAACGCGATAACCAGCAAGACCACCGCAATAGTGGCAAGACTGATCAGTGTTTTCCTAATGTTTTGATTGGCCACTCTGATTCCCTGATAGGCAGCGGGAGTATCATTTAATTCTTGATATGCAACACGCAGATCAATGTGAAGAGACGCCGCGCGGTTTTGAAGTCCACCTCGATCTTCCCTTCCAGCCGTTCGATCAGAAGTTCCGCGCCCTGGTCGTGGACCCCGCGCCGCGCCATATCGATGGTTTCAATCTCGGCAGCGCTCGCTTTGCGTATCGCCTGATAATAGCTGTCGCAAATCGCAAAATAATCGCGGATCGGCCGCCGGAACCGGCCAAGTGCCAAGATGAGCGTTTCCAGCGGATCGCCGTTTTCGCGGCCGATGGAAATGACTAGCCGGCCTTCCTGGACGCTGAGGTGCAGTTGATAGGGGCCTGCATAGCCATCGGCATGCTGTTTGAGCGGTTTGAAATAATTGTCTTCGATCAGATCGAAAATCGCGATCCGTCGTTCCTGCTCGATATCCGCATTGCGCCACAGGATTGTGGCTTCGTCGAGTGCGACGGATATGATGCGTGGATCGGACATAGCGCCCTGTTGCCGCAGCGCCGGTCAGAGGACAAGGGTTTTTGCCCTGCTGCATGGTCGCAGCCTTTTTTTCCACAGGTCTGTCCCCCGAACTTTACCAGATTTTTCGTGCCGCCCCTTGCCCTGAATCGATTCAGGGGCAATGAAGCGGCATGGCCGAATTGATGCGTTTCGAAAATGATGATCATGAAGAACAGCGCCTGCCGCGCAATGTCGAGGCAGAGGCGACCTTTCTGGGCGCGTTGCTGATCGACAACCGGGTCGCTGAAGATGTGCAGATCCGGCTGCGCCCGGAACATTTCTACGAACCGCTGCATGGCCGGATATACGAACAGGCCCTGAAACTGCTCGACAAGAATATGGTGGTCACGCCGGTGACGTTGAAGCCCTATTTCGAGTCGGATGAAGCGATGAAGGCGCTGGGCGGCCCCTCCTATCTCGCAAAACTGACCGGCGATGGCGCCGGTCTGATCGGTGCCCGCGATTTTGCCAACCAGATTTATGATCTGGCCTTGCTGCGGGAACTGGTCAGCGTCGGACGGACCCTGGTCGAAAGTGCGCTTGATACCAGCGAGACCGTTGACCCGAAAGAACAGATCGAGGAAGCCGAAACCGCGCTCTATCGCGTGTCCGAAGGCGAAGCGCAGGAAGGGGGCGTCCGGTCTTTCCTGCAGGCATCGACCGAGGCACTGAGCAATGTCGAACGCGCCTTCAACAGCGGCGGTAAGGTTTCCGGCATCACCACCGGCCTGACCGATGTGAACGCCAAAATGGGCGGCCTGCACCGCAGCGATTTGCTCATATTGGCGGGGCGTCCGGGCATGGGTAAGACATCGCTCGCCACCAATATCGCGTTCAATGCAGCCAATCGCTTTCGACGTGACATCGCCGACGGCATGGCGCCGGAAGATTCACTGGGTGCGAAGACCGCCTTTTTCAGTCTCGAAATGTCGGCGGATCAGCTCGCCACCAGAATATTGTCCGAACAGGCCGAGATCAGCTCGGAAAAACTGCGGATGGGTTCGATCAGCCGCGATGAAATGCACCGGCTGGCGATGGCTTCGCGGGAATTGCAGGACTTGCCGCTGTTCATAGACGATACGCCTGCGCTGACCATTGCCGCGCTGCGGACACGAGCACGGCGATTGCAGCGGCGTCAGGGCATCGGCCTGATCGTCGTCGATTATCTCCAGCTGCTCCAGGGCTCGGGCCGGGCCAATGACAATCGCGTCAACGAAATCTCCGAAATCAGTCGTGGATTGAAGACGCTGGCGAAAGAATTGCAGGTGCCGGTGATGGCGCTCTCCCAGCTCAGCCGTGCGGTGGAAAGCCGGGAAGACAAGCGCCCGCAGCTTTCCGATTTGCGCGAATCCGGTTCGATTGAGCAGGATGCCGATATCGTGATGTTCATTTTCCGCGACGAATATTATCATCTTGCGATCAGGCCGGACGAGCCTGACGGCAATTCAACGCCCGAACAGATTGCCAAATATTCCGCATGGGAAGCCGATCACCAGAGCAAGGTCAACAAGGCGACCGTGATCGTCGCCAAAAACCGTCAGGGTTCGACCGGCAATATCAATCTCAGTTTCATCAGCGAATTCACGAAATTTGGCGATCTCGCCTATGATGAAGGGCCGGAGGAATATTAGAGCGGGGTTGTTTCTCAAACATCCTGTGCCCGCTATTTCTCTTCTCCGCTATCGCGACTTTGCTGCCGAAAATCCGGCTTTAGAAGATCGGATCGTTCGCCCCGCCATCATCCGCATCGGGCAACGGGGTGACGTCTTCGTGAATCCCGCATTCGGTCTTGTCCCATCCACGCCAGCGTCCGGCCCGGGGGTCTTCGCCCGGCATTACCTTGGACGTGCAGGGCGCGCAGCCCACGGACAGATAGCCTTCGGCTTCCAGCGGATGGCGTGGCAGATCATGTTCTTTGAAATAGGCTTCGAGGTCATCCTTGATCCAGTCGCCCAGCGGATTGATTTTCAACCGCCCGTCCTCGACTTCAAAGCGCGGAAGATTCTGGCGGGTGACAGACTGAAACGCCTTGCGACCCGATATCCAGCTGTTCAAACTGGCTTTGGCACGGGCCAGAGGTTCGACCTTGCGGATTTCGCAGCAGCCATCGGGGTCAAAAGACCAGCGCAGGCCATTTTCATCCATTTTCGCGAGAGTCGCTGGATCGGGCTGCACGATATTGGTGTTTTTGATGCCGAGTGCGTGGATCAAGGTGTCGCGATAGGCGAGCGTTTCGGGAAACATCTTTAGCGTATCGACA
Source organism: uncultured Sphingorhabdus sp. (assembly GCA_905479715.1). Lineage (GTDB taxonomy): Bacteria > Pseudomonadota > Alphaproteobacteria > Sphingomonadales > Sphingomonadaceae > Parasphingorhabdus. The sequence goes on along the minus strand of CAJQNR010000073.1, from coordinate 6,534 downwards.
AATGTCACCGGAATATTCCGGTCGGCCTCCGCCACAATGTGCAGCAGCACGGCGCTTTCGGTACCGAAAGAAGATACCACCGCAATCTTGCCCAAATCATCTTCTGCGAACAGGGCTTTCAGCATCGCCGATGCGTGCACGCCTTCAAAGCGCGCATTGAGGGCGTCGGCATCCGCTTGGGTAAAGTCGGGGCGGGCATCGATCACATCGATTTTGCGGGCGGGTTCAGCCATGACGCAATTTCCAGATCGGAACGGCGTCATCAGCGGCCGGCTGATAGACATGCTCGTAGCGATTCAATGATTCTTCCACGACCTTCGGATCAAGCGGGCTGTTGGGCGCGAAACTGTCGAAGCCGCAGCGCCGCATATGCCAGATCTGGTCGACGAGAACGTCGCCGATCGCACGGATTTCGCCTTTGTAACCGGCTTCGCGCAGGATGCGTGCAGAACTATATCCGCGACCGTCACGGAAACGGGGAAAGTCAACAACCGCCAGCTTCAGCCGGTCGAGATGGGGCAGCAGGTCGCGGACATCGTCACCCGCTTCGATCAGGACCGCGCTCGAATTGCTCTGGTCGGCAAAGGAAGAGATCGTGACGACCGGTTCCATCGGGGCGTCGTCATCCCGGTATCGCAAAATATCAGTCATAAAGCGCCTCCTTGAACGGGGCCATCCCGACACGGCGATAGGTGTCGAGAAAACGCTCCCCGTCTTCCCGTAATTCCTTATATTTGGAAACCGTGGTTGCCACGGCATTGACAATGCCGTCCTCGTCGAAACCGGGGCCGGTTATCTTGCCGAGACTGGCATCCTCCGCTCCCGATCCGCCGAGCAACAGCTGGTAGTTTTCGGTGCCTTTGCGGTCGACGCCCAATATTCCGATATGGCCGGAATGGTGATGACCGCAGGCGTTGATGCAGCCGGAAATCTTCAGCTTCAGCTCACCGAGATCCCTTTGCGCTTCCGCATCGGAAAAGCGTTCGGCAATTTTCTGCGCTACCGGGATCGAACGGGCATTGGCGAGACTGCAATAATCGAGTCCGGGACAGGCGATGATGTCGCTGATAAGGTCAATATTGGCTGGCGCCAGTCCCGCCGCGTCAAGCTTTTGCCAAAGGGCATAGAGGTCCGACTTTTTGACATGGGCGAAGACAATATTCTGGGCATGGGTGACGCGCAGTTCATCAAAACTATATTGCTCTGCCAGATCGGCCATCAGGTCAATCTGATCGGCTGAAGCGTCGCCAGGAATGCCTTTTACCGGCTTCAGGCTGATATTCGCGATGGCATAGCCGGGATGCTTGTGCGGTCTGACATTCTGGTCCACCCAGATTTTGAAATCGGGATCGCTCAGGTCGATTTCTTCCGCTGCCTCATCGTCAAAGGCAGGCGCTTCGAAATAAGTGGCAATCCGTTCCAGTTCCTTGCGGGGTATATCCGAAGCATTGGGCAGAATTTCCTGCCATTCGGCTTCGATCTTTTCCTTCATTTTTTCCGCGCCCCATTCGTGGACGAGAATTTTGATGCGCTGTTTGTGGATATTGTCGCGTCGTGCCCAGCGGTTCCAGACCCGCAGCACCGCTTCGGTATAGCTGAACATCTGGTCGACCGGCAGGAAGTCGCGGATCAGGGGTGAGACAAAGGGAGTCCGGCCCATGCCGCCGCCGACATAGACTTCGAAACCCAGTTCGCCCTTGTCATTGCGGACCAGCTTGAAGCCGAGATCATGCAATCGCATCGCCGCGCGGTCTTCGTCGCTGGCGATCACCGCAATCTTGAACTTGCGCGGCATATAGCTGAATTCGGGATGGAAGCTGGTGGCCTGCCGGATCAGCTCCGCATAGGGGCGGGGATCCACAATTTCATCGGCGGTCGCGCCGGCATATTGATCCGAGGACACGTTGCGGATGCTTTCGCCGCTGGTCTGGATCGCATGCATTTCGACGGTTGAAAGATCCGCGAGAATGTCAGCAGCCTGTTCGAGCTTGATCCAGTTATACTGGATATTCTGCCGGGTGGTGAAATGCGCGTAGCCGCGGTCATATTTCCGGGCGATGGTTGCCAGCATCCGCATCTGCCTGGAATTCAGCGTGCCGTATGGAATGGCGACGCGCAGCATATAGGCGTGCAATTGCAGATAGAGACCGTTTTTCAGTCGCAGCGGCTTGAACTGGTCTTCGGTCAGTTCGCCGGCGATCCGGCGGTTTGCCTGATCGCGAAACTCGGCGACCCGGGCATCGACCATTTTCTGGTCATATTTGTCATATTGATACATTTTATATTATCCAGTTTCCAGCCTCGGGGTCGGCGGGCTTTAATGTGAGATCCGGTCGGACTGTTGGTCCCAGCGCCCGGACGCGATCCTTGATATGGGCAGGGCGGGGGCCGTCCTCTGTCGCGGTGGCATCGATCGCATAAGGTGTGTTGACCCGGCGCGCGGCTTCTTCCTGGTGCAAAAGCGCTTCGAAATTTTCGCCAACGTCAACCGCATCTTCGATATGCCGCGACCAGTCGCTGCCGGTCCACCAGATGACATCGCCTGTTTTGAGGTCATTTCCCGTAAGTATCTTCAAGATTCCACTCCTGCCATTTGAGCAAATTGCCGAAACTTGTCCTCGGCATCGCCATATCTTGCGACGTCCCCGACGACGAGCAACGCGGGGCTTTGAATATTTTCGCGGCGGACAAGGTCGCCGAGGTCGGTCAGCAGGGTACGGAGCGCACGAAAATTGCTGCGTGTCCCGTTCTCCAGCACGGCAACCGGAAGGTCGGGTGCTGCGCCGTCGGCAATCAGTTTCTCGACAATCGCTTCGGCATTGGCAACGCCCATATAGATGACCAGCGTGCGGCCTTTACCGGCCAGCCCGGACCAGTTCTGGTCGGAGAGACCTTTGCACTGGCCCGCCACGAAGGATACCGCACTGGACGCATCGCGATGGGTGAGGGGCATACGGGCCTGGGCGGAGCAGCCGAGAGCGGCGCTGATCCCCGGGACAACTTCAACGTCTACGCCAGCTGCGACACAATCGTCTGCCTCTTCGCCGCCGCGTCCGAAAATGAAGGGGTCACCGCCCTTGAGGCGCACAACCAGAAGACCTTTGGCGGCTTCCTCAATCAGAATAATATTGATCCGGTCCTGCGAAACGCTGTGCCGGGAGCGTTGCTTGGCTACCGAAATACAGCGCGCGGAGGATGGGGCCATATCGAGAATTTCCGGGCTGACCAGACCGTCGTGAACGACGACATCGGCGCGCTCCAGCAGTTTTGCTGCTTTCAGGGTCATCAGGTCCGGATCGCCCGGACCCGCGCCGACGAGATAGACTTTGCCCCTGGAGGGCTTGCTGTTCGCTGTATTTTCCATGGCTGCGATATGCCCGCATCGACCGGATTGTTCAAAACAGAAGATTTTGGGGTAGGCTAAGCTTAGCTATTTGGCGGCAGCCGGATTTATGGGATCTGAGGCTATTCGTCCTTTAGCCCGATGCCGATCGATGCCTTGAGCTTGTCGGCTTCCAGCGAAACGACCGGATAGGCACAATAATCGGCGGCATAATAAGCGCTCGGCCGGTGATTGCCCGATAGTCCGATGCCGCCAAAGGGGGCCTCGGATGACGCGCCAACCGTCATTTTGTTCCAGTTCACGATCCCGGCGCGGCTGTTGGACCAATATTGGCCATATTGTTCCGCGGTGCCGCCGATCAGGGCAGAGGACAATCCATAGCGGGTGTTATTGGCTTCCGCGATGGCTTCCTCGAATTCACTGACCCGGACGACCTGCAGGATCGGCCCGAACAATTCGATGTCCGGGCGTTCCGGAAGGTCGGTGACGTCAACAATCCCCGGGGTCAGAAACGGGCGGCCTTCCACCGGTCTGGCCATATGTTTGATGGGTTTTCCGCCATGGCTCATCAGGGCAAGAAAACTCTCGGTCAGTCCATCGGCGGTCTCGTTGTCGATCACCGGTCCCATGAAGGGCGCCGGCTTGGCAAATGGTTCGTCGATGATCAGGCGATCCGCGATCCTTTTCACTTCCCGGACGATGGGGTCGTAGAGCGTGTCTTTGACGATCAACCGGCTAGCGGCTGAACAGCGCTGGCCTGCGGTCAAGAAGGCCGATTGCACGATCAGTACCGCTGCGCTGTGGATGTCGTCGGTGTCCCATGCGATGATCGGGTTGTTTCCGCCCATCTCCAGAGCCAGTATCTTGTCCGGTCGGGACGCAAACTGGCGATTGAGGGCAATGCCGGTCTGGGCTGACCCGGTGAACAGGACACCGTCCAGTCCTTCATTGGCGGTCAGTTGCTTGCCGGTTTCCGGGCCGCCGTGCAAGATATTGACAACACCAGCGGGCAGTCCTGCCTTGGCAAAGGCGTCGACCAGATATTGACCGACCGCAGGAGTCTTTTCGGACGGCTTGAACACAATCGTATTTCCGGCAATCAGGGCAGGGACAATGTGCCCATTGGGCAGATGAGCCGGGAAATTATAGGGACCGAGCACAGCGAGAACGCCATGTGGCTTGTGCCGTAAGGCGGTGCGCGTGTTGGCCTGACCCGGCAATTGGCGTTGCGGTGTCCGATCGGCAAAAGCGGTAACGGAAATGTCGATTTTCTTGACGACGGAATCCACCTCTGTCCGGGATTCCCACATCGGTTTGCCGGTTTCGCGGGAAATCAATTCGGCCAGTTCATCGCCTTTGTTGCGGATCTGGTTGGCATAGCGTCTCACAGCCTCGATACGTTTGACCAAAGCCGTTGCGGCCCAGCCGGGCCATGCTTCCCGTGCCTTGGCTACCGCGGCATCAGCGTCTCCGCTGGTACCGGTCCACAAGGTGGCGCCGGTTGCCGGTTCTGTCGATATCAGGTCGCTCAAAATCACCTCTATTTTCTACGCATATCTTGTTCCGCAGACGGGTATATGGACATCTCCCATGACAGATCATAGTCCAAAAAATGCAGAATTCTTATGGTTAATCTCTATCTCCCGCTTCTGCCCGGTATAAAGCTTGTCAACCGTTGCGCAAGCCAGCACCCATATCACGGATATCATTGATTTTTTGTGATAATAATGTCCAGTCATCATCCGTGGCGATGGCGGACCAGATCGCTTCGACTTCCTCGATATGCATCGAACAGGGCATCGGTTTGCGCCAGTAATCGCCAACCGGCTGTCGACTGCGGGTGCGATCGGCCATCAAGGTGCGAAATTCGGAAAATTCGGGTGCATCATTTTTCGGTTCAGCGAGATTTGTTGTTCTGCCCCAATCGAAGAAGAACTGGTCGATCTCGACCGTTTTTTTCGCCAGTCCCTTTTCCGCCGCGACGACCAGATCGCGATCCTTTTCGAACCCCTCGGATTCGACGCCAAGCCGCCAGCAGAAATGTTCGGTAAAGGCGGTGCCATATTCTTTGGGGAATGTCTCCAATGTCGCAACCAGCGGATCGCTATCGGCAATCAGGCGAAGGGCGCTGGCGAACTGCGCGAGATTCCAGTGCAGCGCTTCGGGTTGCCGGGCAAAGCAATATAGTCCTTCATGGTCGAAATAGGCGGCGGTAAAGCCGGGCTCCCAATAAGGCGTGAAACGCCAGGGACCGTAATCGAAGCTTTCACCGGTGATATTGATATTGTCGGTGTTGAGCACGCCATGGACAAATCCGGCGGTCATGTAGGCACCGGCCAGCCGGGCGACTTCCCGGGCGACATGGGCGAATAATTCGGTCGCCGGATCATCGGTCGGAACCCCGCCATAATATTGTTCGAGGCAATATTCGACGAGCTGATGCATGAGCGCTTCGTTTTTCTCATAGGCGATGCGCTGGAAGGTGCCGATCCGGATATGGCCGTGGCTCAACCGGGTCATGACGGCAGATCGGGTGGGGGAGGGCTCGTCGCCGCGCTGTAATTTCTCGCCGGTCTCGACGACCGAGAATGTTTTCGAGGTGTTGACTCCCAGTGCTTCGAGCATTTCCGTTGCCAGAATCTCCCGGACCGCGCCTTTCAGGGTGAGCCGGCCGTCGCCGGTCCGGCTCCACGGGGTTGTTCCCGATCCTTTGGTCCCAAGATCCATCAGCCGCTGTTCATGATCGCGCAACTGCGCGAACAGAAAGCCCCGGCCATCGCCGATTTCAGGATTATAATTGCGGAACTGATGACCATGGTAGCGCAAGGCCAGCGGTGGATCGAGATTGTCAGGCAGCGGTTCGAACCGTCCGAAATGGGATAGCCATTCCTCGGCATTCAGGTGATCCAGTCCGACGCTCTGGTCCCAGCGGTCATTCCGGAATCGCAATATATGTTCGGGAAAGTCGGCGGCTTTGGCGGGATCGCCGATCTGGTCTCCCAGCCTGGTGATCTGGACATCGGGTCGATAGGCAGTCTTGCCGGGTTCGGATTGCGGTTTATATGGCATTTTCCGACAGTGACGGCTAATCGGTTGCGCAGCAAGCAGGAAGACGAGGCCAATCGCATTATGACGGAAGAAAAATCATATCAGGATATTTATTGGGAATCCGATGACGGGCTGAAATTGCA
>CAJQNR010000072.1 GCA_905479715.1 uncultured Sphingorhabdus sp. | reverse complement strand
CTCAGATGTCGTATCAATGAAGCTCAAGGCCGAAGCGGTGCAGGGCGGTTATGTGCTCAACGGCACCAAATTCTGGATCACCAACAGCACCGATGCCGACACATTGGTGGTCTATGCCAAGACCCGGCCCGACGCGGGTTCGGGCGGGATCACTGCCTTCCTGATCGAAAAGGGCATGAAGGGTTTCTCCATCGGCCAGAAGATCGAGAAGGTGGGGATGAAGGGCAGTCCGACGGCGGAGCTGGTATTCGACGATTGCGAAGTGCCGGAGGAAAATGTCATGGGACCGCTCAACGGCGGCGTCGGCGTATTGATGTCCGGCCTCGATTACGAGCGCGCCGTGCTCGCCGCGATCCCGCTCGGTCTGATGCAGGCCTGTCTTGACACGGTCATTCCCTATGTCCGCGAGCGCAAACAGTTCGGCAAGCCGATCGGCAGCTTTCAATTGATGCAGGGCAAGATTGCCGACATGTATGTCCGCCTCAACAGCGCCCGCAGCTATGTCTATAATGTCAACAAATCCTGTGACGCCGGACAGACCACGCGCTTCGACGCGGCAGGCGCGGTGATGCTGGCCAGCGAGAATAGCGTCCGGGTTGCGGAAGAGTCGATCCAGGCGCTGGGTGGCGCTGGCTATACCACCGACTGGCCGGTCGAACGCTACTGGCGGGATTCCAAATTGCTCGACATCGGCGCCGGCACCAATGAAATCCGCCGGATGCTGATTGGCCGGGAACTGATCGGGGCGGGCTAGACCCGCAATGTCTCCCAAGGCCCCGTGATCGCATAAGTATAGCCAGGCTCCTGCACGTTCACGAACATCGTCGTGCCGTCTGGCGAGAAACAGGCGCCGCAGAATTCCGCTTCGTCCTTGTGTGCATTTCTGGCGAAGTCGTAAATTTTCCCGTCCGGGGTCAGGCCGCGCACGAAATTGCTGCCCTTGCCGTCCTCGCAGATGACGAGATCGCCCCAGGGTGCGAGCGCGAGATTGTCGCACAGGTCGAGCGTGTCGGCACCGGGGGATTCGTAGATCAGCGTCAGCTTGCCAGCGTCACCGGGCGTGTAGCGCCAGACCTGTCCGGTCTGGGCGGTGCCGCCCTGCGTGCAGGTGAAGAATATCTCGCCGATATTGCTGCCGGGGCGCAGTCCGTAATCCATGCCTTCACCGCGACAGAAATAGGCCGCACCCGCCGCATGGCCGCGTTCCGCCAGATCGGCGTCGGGCGATTCAACATCGTCGAGGTCGATCCAGTCGACATCAAATTCCTGCCCCTGTTTGATCCGGCCGGGACCACTGCCGCCCCAATCTTCCGGCCAGTTGTTGGTGACCGCAGATTTCCAGCCGCGAATGGCCAGTGCCTGCAGCTTGCCGCCCTGCGCCAGATCTCCGGGTACGGCGGGGATGAAGCGATAGAATAACCCGTTGCGGCTGTCCTCAGTCATGTAAATCATGCCGCTGTCAGGGTCGACCGCCGCCGCTTCGTGGGCAAAGCGGCCCATGGCTTTCAGCGGAATGGCATCGATCAGTCCGGTAGAGCTGGACGGGGTTTCGAATACGAAGCCGTGATATTTGCCCGGGCCTTCTGCGGGGGAGAGCATCTCTTCCTCGCAGCTGAGCCAGCTGCCCCAGGGTGTGGCGCCGCCAGCACAATTGGCTGCGGTACCGGTCAGGACAAGAAAATCCTGTTCCATCTGTTTGGTTTTCAGATCGTAGACCACCTTGGTCACGCCGCCGAAAAAGGGCGAGCCGTCTTTCTTGCGATCATAGAGCTGGCTCTCCGAAACCCGGTCGAGCAGTTCATTGCCCTTGCCGAACGGACTGCCCACAGGGACGCTGTTCCAATTCTCGTGATTGCGCATCAATATGCATTTTTCGGTGCTATCGGGATGGGCGAAACAGGCCATGCCGTCGGGACGGCCGGGACGGAAAAAACCGTCGGACATCACGCCACCGGCCTCGCTGACCAGCGTGTAGGAAAACCCCTTGGGCAGATCGAGCCGTTTCGCAGGGTCCGGTACCAGAGTGAGACCGATGTTGGCGCTATGCGCGCGGGCGCATCCGGTAACAGAGACGGAGGCGTAGAACAGGCCCACGGCTTGTGCGGAGCGGATGAAATCTCTTCTGGATAAAGTCATCGTGCAATTTTCCTAATATCGGTGTTATTGTCGCCGGGTTCGAATGCAGCCAGCCCTTAACGGCCAAAGAAAACAGAAATATGACATACACGCTGATCACCGCCAATCGCAACTATTCGAGCTGGTCGCTGCGCCCCTGGGTTTTGATGAAGGCGCTGGATATCCCGTTTGCCGAGCAGATTATCTATTTCGAAGAAGATAATTTTGACCGGTTCCGGGAATTTGCGCCCAATGCGCAGGTGCCCTGTCTGAAAGACGATGATCGAACCATCTGGGATTCGCTGGCAATTATGGAATATCTAGCGGAGCGGCATCCGGGCTGCTGGCCGGAAGAGGAACGGGCGCGGACATGGGCGCGGTGCGCGACGGCAGAAATGCACGGCGGCTTTGCGGCGCTGCGCACTATCTGTCCGATGAATGTCGGCGTGCGTGCCAAATTGCGGGAGATTGAACCGGGACTGCAACGCAATTTGGACCGGATCGGTGAACTGTTCGCGCAGGGACGGAATGATTTCGGCGGGCCATGGCTGGCGGGAGAGCGGTTTACGATTGTAGACGCCTTTTACGCGCCGGTGGCCTTTAGGGTGCGCAGCTTTGATCTGGATATCGGTGAAGCGGGCCGTGCCTGGGTGGATCATATCATCGCCCATCCGGCGATGCAGGACTGGGAGAGGCAGGCGCTCGCCGAGCCGCAGCGTGAAATTGCGCACGAACAGGAGATCGCAGCGGTGGCAACCGTCACCGCAGATTTCCGCGCTGAGTGATCTCGCGGGGCACCTGTCACGGGGCTCTGCATCGTGTGTGCGGACAGGCCGCTAAACTTGACTGATTCCGGCCCTTCCTCCAAAGGCACGTCTTTTCGATGCTGCGGCGCAGCATTCGCTTGTTTGATGGAGGCTGCTCATGGCGATTCACAGTGATTTTCGGCGCGATTGGCTGACGAATCCCAAGACCGAATTTCTGGCCGGGCTGGTCGTTGCGCTGGCGCTGATTCCCGAAGCCATTGGTTTTGCGATCATCGCCGGAGTCGATCCGCGGGTCGGTCTCTATGCCAGCTTCTCGATTGCCGTGATCATCTCGATGGTTGGCGGGCGTCCCGGCATGATCAGCGCGGCGACCGCTGCGGTGGCGGTGCTCGTGGTGCCGCTGGTGCGCGATCATGGCGTCGAATATCTGTTCGCGGCGACGATCTTGATGGGCATATTCCAGGCGATTGCGGCGTTGCTGCGGCTCGACCTGCTGATGCGTTTCGTCTCGCGATCGGTGATCACGGGCTTTGTCAACGCGCTGGCGATCCTGATCTTCATGGCGCAGATTCCGCAGATGACGGGTGAAGCCTTTACCTGGCAGACCTATGCGATGATCGCGGGTGGTCTTGCGATCATCTATGGCCTGCCGCGGATTACCACATTGGTGCCTTCGCCGCTGGCGGCGATCATTGTGCTGGCGGGGCTCAGCATCGCCTTCAAGGTCGATGTGTTCACGGTCGGCGATATGGGCGAACTGCCCGACAGTCTGCCATGGCTGCATATCCCGCAAATTCCTATCACCTGGGAAACTTTCCGGATCATCGCCCCCTATTCGCTGGCGATGGCGGCGGTCGGTCTGCTCGAATCCCTGCTGACTGCGTCGATTGTCGATGACCTGACCGAGACGCGCAGCGACAAGAAACGCGAGACTTACGGGCAGGGCATTGCCAATTTTGTCACCGGCTGGATCGGCGGCATGGGCGGCTGCGCGATGATCGGGCAGTCGGTGATCAACATCAAGTCCGGTGGCCGGCGGCGGCTCTCGACCTTTGTTGCCGGTGTCATGTTGCTGGTGCTGATCGTCGGTCTTGGCCAGTGGGTTGCGCAAATCCCGATGCCGGCGCTGGTCGCGGTGATGATCTTTGTGTCGATCAGCACGTTCCGCTGGAAAAGCTTTACCGAAATCACCCACCATCCGTGGCCGTCCAATGTCGTGATGATCGCCACCGTGGTGATGGTCGTGGCGACCCATGACCTGTCGATCGGTGTCCTGACCGGGGTGTTGCTCTCCGGCATATTCTTCGCCTGGAAAGTCCGGCAACTGGTCACGATCCAGGACTTTGTCGAGGTCACCACGCACCGCTATGTCTTTGCCGGCCAGATTTTCTTCGGCTCGGTCGACATGCTCTACGAAGCGATGGAATTTAACGAGGAAGGCATCGACAATGTGATCATCGATGTCCATGACGCGCATTTCTGGGACATTAGCGCGACCGGCATGCTCGACAAGATTGTCGAGCGGCTCAAGAACGAGGGCAAGTCTGTCGAACTGATCGGCCTCAATCAGGCCAGCGCGACGCTCGTCGAAAAATATAGCGAGAATGAAAAGCCGTTCGAAAGTCTTGGCGTGGTCGGGCATTAGTCGCGCTCCGGCGCAAGCCGGTATCGGTCGGGCAGCAGCCCCGTCGCGGTTCGCGCTGCGCCTGTCGAAGCACAATGTCGGGCGAAAATGTTCCTGGCCTTCGGTCGCCTTCGGCTCGACAAGCTCGGGACGAACGGTATAGGTGATCGCAAAGGAGAGTTCCCGTGATCAAGTTGCACCATCTCGACTATTCCCGCTCGTCCCGCATCATCTGGCTCTGCGAAGAGGGCGGGATCGATTATGAGATGGTGACCTATCACCGCGATCCGGTGACCCGTCGCTCGCCGCCGGAACTGGCGGAAGCGCACCGGCTGGCCAAGGCGCCGACGGTGGAAGTGGACGGTCATGTGATGGTCGAATCCGGGGCGATTATCGAATATCTGATCGAGCGGCACAGCGATGGCGCGCTTGGCGTGGCCCCCGATCATCCGGAACGCGCCAAATATCTTGAATGGCTGCATTTCGCCGAGGGTACGATGGGGATGAGCTTCATCATCACCGGCATCGCGCCGATGCTCGGCGGCTTGCCGGAGATATTGAACGGCTTTTTGCAGGCGGAAGTCGACAAGCTGCTCGACCATCTGGAGATTGAACTGGAGGGCAAGGATTTCCTCGTCGCTGACAAATTCACCGGTGCGGATATCAACCTGCATTATATGCTGGAAGGACGGGCCGCGCTGGGCCAGCTCGACGGCCGTCCCAATTGCACACGCTATTTCGAGGCGCTGGTGATACGGCCGGGCTATCAGAAGACGGTGAAACTGGGCGGACCGGTGTTGTTGCCGCGGCCTGGCTGATTTGTGAGAAAATTTGATGGGTCGCTGACGACAGCTTTGCTGCTTGTCAGCATATTGATTGCCTTTGCCGGCAATTCGATTCTGGTGCGGGCGGCCTTGGCCGGGGCGCAAATCGACTGGGCTGGCTATACTGTCATCCGGCTGGTTGCCGGGGCGGCGATGTTGTGCGTCCTGTTTACGGCGCAGAAGCGCAAGCCGATCATGCCGGGCAAGCGCGACGTGGCGGGTGCCTTCGCCCTGTTCGTCTATGCCGCGGCTTTCTCCTGGGCCTATGTCAGGCTAGACGCGGGTATCGGCGCGCTAATCCTGTTCCCGGCCGGACAGATCACCATGCAGATCATCGGGCTGTTCCGGGGCATTGTTCCGACCAAGGGACAATTGGCCGGTGTGTTGATTGCCCTGGCTGGTCTGATCTATCTGATGGCACCGGGCGCGACCGCTCCGCCCCTGGCGAGCGCCATCCTGATGGCCTGTGCCGGGATAGCCTGGGGCTTTTATACCTGGTCCGGCAAGCTCGGGGCTGATCCTACGCTGGCCACGGCCCGTTATTTCGTGGGTGCGAGCCTGTTGGCGTTGCTGTTGCTGCCTTTTGTCGATCTGTCCGCGCTGTCCTGGCAAGGCGTCGCGCTCGCAGCGATTTCAGGCGGAATTACATCGGCGCTGGGCTATGTGCTCTGGTACAAGATACTGGCCCGGATATCGATCACCAGCGCAGCTGTATCGCAACTTTCGGTGCCGGCGCTTGCCGCCATCGGTGGCGTGATATTGCTCGATGAAATATTGACCACGCGGCTGTTGATCGGCGGAATGATCATCTTCATCGGTATCGGCCTGACGATCTGGGCGTCGATCAGGGGTAGCCGGACCTAGCCAACCGCATCCCGCACGACAGCAATCCCGGCTTCGCGCTGCTCCTTCAATTCCGCCTTCAGCTTTGCCGGATCACGGGCGAAGACGAAGCCGAAGCTGACCCCGCCTTGCTTGCCGATGGTCGCATGGTGCAGCTTGTGCGCCTGCACCAGCCGTTTGGCATAGCCGCGTTTGGGGACATATTTGAAATAGCGCTGGTGGACCAGGCCATCGTGGATCAAAGTGTAGATGATGCCGTAGAACAATATGCCAAGGCCGATCCATGTGCCCGGCTCCCACGCATTCGTCCCCATGATCAGCGGGCTGCCGATGGCGAACATCGAGATGCTCATCGCCGCGCCGACCAGCCCGAAAAGATCATTCTTTTCCAGGCGCTTGTCATGCGGCTCGTGATGGTCGCGATGCCAGCCCCAGCCGAAGCCGTGCATGATATATTTGTGGCTCGCCCAGGCGATAAATTCCATCGCGATGACCGAGGCCAATATGGTAGCGAGGATCGCAAAAATGCTCATTCTGCGAAGATAGGCGCACTCACGAGGGTTTTGAAGGCAATTCTGACTTGCGCCGGTGATTGATCTGACTAAACGAAACCCCATATCGAAAGTCAGGAGCTTATGAACCAACCGAAGACCCTCTACGAGAAAATCTGGGATGCCCATGTTGTCGATCAGCGCGATGACGGCACGGCCCTCATCTATATCGACCGCCATCTGGTCCACGAAGTGACAAGCCCGCAGGCTTTTGAAGGTCTGCGCAAGGCAGGGCGCAAGGTGCGGCGGCCGGATCTTACCCTTGCGGTTCCCGATCACAATCTGCCGACCACGGCGCGGCTCGATGCGCAGGGCAACAAGATCCCGATTGCCGACCCGCAGAGCGCGGCACAGCTGGAAGCGCTGGAAGCCAATGCGCCGGCCTTCGGAATCAAATATATCGGTGCCAGCGACATCAATCAGGGCATTGTCCATGTCATCGGGCCGGAACAGGGCTTTACCCTGCCGGGCACGACCATGGTCTGCGGTGACAGCCATACCGCGGCGCATGGCGCCTTGGGCGCGCTCGCCTTTGGTATCGGTACCAGCGAGGTCGAGCATGTGCTGGCGACGCAAACGCTGCAACTGACGCGGTCCAAAACGATGGAAATCCGGGTCGAGGGGGATCTTGGTCCCGGGATCAGCCCGAAAGATCTGATCCTCCATATTGTCGGCGTGCTCGGCACCGCTGGCGGCACCGGCCATGTCATCGAATATCGCGGCAAGGTGTTCGAGGAAATGTCGATTGAAGGGCGGCTGACCGTTTCCAACATGTCGATCGAGGCAGGGGCCCGTGCGGGCCTGATCGCGCCGGACGACAAGACCTTTGCCTATCTCGAAGGCCGGCCCATGGCTCCCAAGGGAGCGGACTGGGACGCCGCCGTCGCCTATTGGAAGACGCTGCCGACCGACGCCGGTGCGAAATTTGACAAGAGCGTGACGATAGATGCCGCCGATGTGTCGCCGACCGTGACCTGGGGGACCAGTCCGGAGGATGTGGTTCCGGTCAACGGCGTGGTGCCGGCACCGGACAGTTTTTCCGATCCGTCAAAGCAGGACGCGGCGCGCAAGTCTCTCGACTATATGGGGCTGGAAGCAGGACAGGCGCTGCGCGATGTCTCGGTTGAAAATATTTTCATCGGCAGCTGCACCAACAGCCGGATCGAGGATCTGCGGGCTGCGGCTGCGATATTGGAAGGCCGCAAGAAAGCCGATAATGTGAAATGGGCGATCGTCGTACCGGGTTCCGGGCTGGTCAAGGCGCAGGCCGAAGCCGAAGGTCTCGACCGGATATTCACCGATGCCGGTTTTGAATGGCGCGAGCCGGGCTGTTCGGCCTGTCTCGGCATGAACCCGGACAAGGTTCCGGCAGGTGAGCGTTGTGCATCCACTTCCAATCGCAATTTTGTTGGACGGCAGGGACCAGGTGCTAGAACGCATCTGATGTCTCCCGCCATGGCAGCGGCAGCGGCAGTAACCGGTAAGCTCACCGACGTGCGCGAGCTGACGAGATGAGAGGTTGATATGAGCGACGACAGCAAGAATGACAAACCGGCCGACAAGAAGCCAGCCAAAGGCGCGGCTCCCAAAGCCGATGAGTCCGGAAAATGGTCGACCGGTGTCAAGGTCGGTGCGGCTATCGGGTCGGCTGCGGTTGCGGCTGCGTTGCTATATGCCGGGCGTCATCAGATGAAAAAACATGATGATTTCAGGCGCGCCAAGGACAAGCCGCTGCCGAAATATGAAAATGAACCAGATTATGACGATGACGATAGTGATGATCTGTTCGACAATAGTGAAGAAGAATAGAGATGAAACCCATTAACCGAGTAGAAGGTCGTGCGATCCCCTTCGGTCAGAAAAATGTCGACACCGATGTCATCATCCCGGCGAAATGGCTGAAAACCGTTTCGCGCGAGGGGCTGGGCGAGGGCGCTTTCGAAGCGATCCGCGCGCAGGAGGGCAATATTTTCGATGATCCGGAATATGCCGGTGCCAAAATATTGATAGCCGGCGACAATTTCGGCTGCGGATCGAGCCGTGAACATGCGGCCTGGGCTCTGGCTGATTTGGGGATCACGGCGGTCATTGCGCCCAGTTTCTCCGATATTTTCTCCGGCAATGCCTTCAAGAACGGATTGCTCGCCATCGCCGTGCCGCAGGCCGCAGTCGACCGCTTGATGGAGGTCGCGAAAACCGACCCGATCACCATCGACATGGAAAGCATGAGCATAACCACACCGTTCCAGGACCGGTTTGCTTTCGAGATGGATCCCTTCCGCCATCAGTGCCTGGTCGAAGGTCTCGACGAAATTGACCTGACATTGGCAAAGTCCGATGCCATAGAGCGGCACGAGAAAAGAAATGATTCTGCCCAGCCCTGGCTCATCCCGGCGGCGGCATAGGATCTGAACAATATTCCAGGGAGAAAATAGAATGAAAGCTTTGATGTCAACCAAAGTGGGCGGACCCGACACGCTGGAGATGCTGGACGTCGCCGATCCTGTTGCTGGCAAGGGACAGGTTGTCATCGATGTCAAAGCTTGTTCGATCAACTATCCCGATGTGCTGATCATTCAGGACATGTACCAGTTCAAGCCGCCGCGGCCGTTCGCGCCGGGCGGAGAAGTTTCCGGTGTGATTGCGGCTGTCGGCGAAGGCGTGACCGATCTGAAGGTTGGTGACCGGGTTGCCTCCACCACCGGCCATGGCGGTCTGGTAGAAAAAGTTGCCGTCGATCAGAACGCCGTATTCAAAATTCCTGACAGCGTCAGCTTTGAAGACGCGTCGGCGTTGCTACTGACCTATGGTACGTCAATCCACGCTCTCGTGGATCGCGGTCACATCAAGGAGGGGGATACCCTGCTGGTGCTGGGCGCTTCCGGCGGCGTCGGTATTGCGGCGGTCGAACTGGGCAAAGCCTTTGGCGCCCGTGTTGTTGCCGCCGTGTCTTCCGAAGAAAAAGCTGCATTTGCGAAAGAAGCGGGTGCGGACGAAACCGTGGTTTACGAACGCGCTCCGTTCGACAAGGATCAGTCCAAGGCACTGGCGACGCAATTCAAGGCAGCGGTCGGGCCGAACGGCGCGGACATCATCTATGACGCTGTCGGTGGCGACTATAGCGAACCGGCTGTGCGCTCGATTGCCTGGGAAGGCCGTTTTCTGGTGGTTGGATTCCCGGCCGGCATTGCGAAATTGCCGCTCAACCTGACCCTGCTCAAATCCTGTGATGTCTGCGGTGTGTTCTGGGGCGCTTATGCAGCGCGCGATCCGAAGGGCAACCGGGCGCATATCGACCGGCTGTTCAAGCTGTGGGAGCAGGGCCTGATCCAGCCTCGCGTGTCAGAGGTTTTTGCCTTTGAAGATGCCGGTCAAGCCATTCAGAAAATGGCAGATCGTGGCGCTATCGGCAAATTGGTTGTCAAAGTCGCCGACTGATTGCCTTGCCGCACTTGCAGGACGCATCGGCCATGCCTATTTTCATATCAATACAGACCAAGGGAAAATCATGACAGATTTTAAAGATCGCGAAAACGCGTTTGAAGCGAAATTTGCCCGCGATGAAGAAATGCAGTTCAGAGTTACCGCGCGGCGCAATCGCCTGCTCGGTCAATGGGCCGCTGAGAAAATGGGACTGACGTCGGAAGAAACCGATGCCTATGCAAAAGAGGTCGTTGCGGCCGATTTTGAAGAAGCGGGTGATGAAGATGTTGTTCGCAAGCTTCTGGGTGACTTGACCTCAGCCGGCGTTGAAATCGACGATTCGGCCATTCGTACGGCTCTGTCCGATAAAATGGTAGAAGCCCGACGCCAGTTTATCGAAGAGGCCAGCTAGGCAGATGCCGATGGCAAGCGCAGATATCGAGGCGATGATTTTGGCAGCCTTTCCGGATGCTTCGGTTGAAATCACCGATCTCGCCGGTGATGGTGATCATTATGCTGCAAAGGTGACCTCGGCTGCGTTCGCGGGTATGAACCGTGTTAAACAGCATCAGGCGGTCTATGCGGCGTTAAAGGGCAAAATGGGCGGTGAACTGCATGCGTTGCAGCTCACCACGGCAGTTCCCGACTAGGAGAATATATATGAGCGATGTAAACGCAAAGATCGAAGCTGTTGTGAACAGCAATGACGTAGTCCTGTTCATGAAAGGCACGCCGCTTTTTCCCCAATGCGGGTTTTCCAGCCGTGCGATTGCCATTCTCGAACATCTGGGCGTGGGATTTGAGTCGTTCGACGTGCTTCAGGACATGGAAGTGCGGCAGGGCATCAAGGAATTTTCCGACTGGCCAACCATCCCGCAGCTTTATGTCAAAGGCGAATTTGTCGGCGGCAGCGATATCATGATGGAAATGTATGAGGCCGGCGAGCTTGGCGAATTGATGGCCGAGAAAAAGGTCGCACCAGCCCAAGCCTGAGCGTTTTTCCAGCGCAGCCACAGTCGAAGAAATGAAAAACGGCTCGATCTAGGAGGATCGAGCCGTTTTATTTTGGGTAGTGTTCGTCGAAACTGTGAAATGAGAGGGGACAGCGGAGACCAGTACGCTATCCCCCTCATTCATCCCTCCTGAAAGAAGGGTCGGGGGTGTGAAAAGTCATAGACACCCGATACGTTGCATCCCTTGTGCCAGTTTTATAAAATCCATACATATTAATGGCTTGCATGGTTTAAGCGCTGTTAATATTTGTAAATTTGTAAGATAATTCGACAGCGGGGCGCTTTTCGATAAACGACCGCTGCCCATCCACCAACGACATCGATGGCTCGATTGCGTGTTTACAATTGTAATCATTGAAACTACACATGTAGTCACTGACGATCTTCAAGGGAGTCGCGATTATAATGGCTGAACGCATTAGCGATGCTGAACATGCGGTGATGGAAGTTCTTTGGAAACGTGCTCCTCTGACCGCTACAGAAGTGGCGGATCAGGTGGTCCGGGAAAAGGACTGGTCTCTTCAGACCGTCAAGACCCTGTTGTCCCGGCTGGCCGCAAAAGCGGTCGTCGGTACCGAGCGCGACGGTCGTCGTTTTCTTTATTCTCCGCTGGTTGAACGGGATGATTATCTTACCGGCGTGTCACGGAATTTTGTGGATCGGCTTTTCGGGGGAAAAGTCACGCCATTGGTTGCCCATCTGGCCGAGGCCGATGAACTGAGCGCCGACGACATCCGCGAAATCGAGGAGCTTTTGAGGGAGTTGAAAAAATGAGCGGTGAATTGAACCAATGGATTTGGGATACCATGTTGTCGATGACCCTGTTGATGCTGCTGGTCTTGATGATCCGCAAACCGGTCAGTCATTTTTTTGGTGCGCGCATTGCCTATCTGCTCTGGATTTTGCCGCTGGCGCGCCTGTTCATGCCGACGTTGACGCTGGAAGCGCCCGCCGACGTTGCGCCAGCAACGAGTTTCGTGCCGCTGGCCGCTGGTTCAGACCTTGCCGCAGTGGTGCCGGCCCAATCAAGCGCCTTGGGCGCATTGGCCGCGCTCGACTGGACGATGATCGCAATGATTTTGTGGCTGGGCGGAGCCGGACTGCTGTTTATCAGCAAGCTGGCCTCCTATTTGCAGTTCCGGGAAGACATTGTTGCCGATGGCCAGTTGATCGGTCGCCATGGCAATATCAAAATTGTCGAAACAGCCGCCGTCGGTGGCCCCCTGGCTTTCGGATTGGTTGAAAAATATATCGCCGTGCCGACCAATTTCTTCCGTGACTATGCGCCACGCGAGCGGGAATTGGCACTCGAACATGAAATTTCCCATCATGAATCGGGTGATCTGGCGGCCAATTTCGTCGGGCTGATGATCTTGTCTCTCCACTGGTTCAATCCGGTTGTCTGGTTTGCCTGGATCGCATTTCGACAGGATCAGGAAACGGCCTGTGATGCCCGTGTCCTCGCCAAAAGCGGTCGTGACGTTCGCGCGGTTTATGGCCGGACCATCGCCAAATCGGCTTCGGGTCACCGGCTCGGTCTTGCCAGTCCGCTGAACCAGAAAGACAAGATCAAGGGCCGTCTCAAAATGCTGGGGCAATCGGAAAAATCCACTCTCCGTTGTCGATTGGGAGGCGCGTTGGTTGCCGTCGGTACGGTCATCAGCTTGCCGCTGACTGCGACCGTGACCTATGCTGAGGCCGTTGATGCCAAGGACGCATCGATACCGCAGGCGCCGCTCCCGCCCGCGGCTCCATCCGCAGTGGCTGCGCCCCTGTCACCTGCTGCCCCGATTGCGCCTTTGGCTCCAACCGCCACTGCTGACGACGGCGAGACCATCAACATCACGATGCTGAACGGTCGCAAAAACGCCGATCTGTCGAAAGACCATGTGCACAAGATCAAGCATGATGGCAGAACGATAATCCTGCGCACGAACAAGAAGCTGAGCGACAAGGAAGTGCGTCAAATGGTCGCGGAAGCGGAAAAATCGCGTCTCGCCGCCGACAAGGCGCTGCGGGAAAGCGGATTGGACCGGGACTATTCGGCATCGACCATGGGAGAGATTGAACGGGAACTCGTCCAGGCCCAAAGGGAAGTGCAGCAAGAACTGCGGGAAGCGGATCAGGAGGTTCGTGAAGCGCTGCAAGAGGCTCGTGAAGCCAAGCGCGAGGCGATGTTCGAGGCTAGAGAGGCGCAGCGGGAAGCATGGCAAGCGCAACGCGAAGCCGCAGAGGAAGCCGCGTCGGCTGTGCGCATATCCTCGATATTCTATACGGTTCAAAAATCCATATCCAACGCCACGTCGAGCGCCACGTCCAACTCTGGCCGCAATATATCCAGCGCACGCAGCACCAAGGTCAAGGGCCCCGATTGTGTCGCGATGAACAAGAAAATTGCCATGAGTGGCAAGAATGGTCTCGGCGCGCAGGCCTGGGCGGTGGTCGCCGGATGTGGCGGGTTTGAAGTCAAGGTCGACAAGACGGCGATTCTGGACGCCGCGTTGCAAGGCCTGAAAAAAGAGCGGGCCGGCACCGTGGAATGCGAGGACAGCAAGGTTGATCGCGCGAAAAAGCTCAAGGATATTGATCGCAGCATCGCCACAGTGAAGGCTCAACTGTCGGTGACTTAAGCCGGGGAAACCGTTTTATAACGGGGCATAAGGGCGGTTCGTTTGGCGGACCGCCCTTTTTCATGGTTGTTTTATGGGTGGGATATGCCACATCAGATCCATGGACTTTGACCCTTCGAATTTTCCCACCGGCCTGTGTGAACAGATGGAGCCACTTGTCGCACGCGTCTTGGCAGGCAATCCCAGCCCCTATACCTATACTGGGACGCAGACCTATATTGTCGGCAACCAGTCGGACCGGGCGATCATTGATCCGGGGCCAGCGATTGACGAACATATTGATGCGATCATCGCAGCGGTTGGCGACGCCAAAATCCGCGCGATCATGTGCACCCACACCCATCGCGACCACAGCCCTGCCGCCGCGCCGCTGGCCGCGCGGACCGGCGCGCCGATCATAGGCTGTGCGCCGCTGGTACTCGAAGATGACGGTCCGCGCTCCGACGAGAGTTTTGACAAGGAATATAAGCCGGACCGGATACTCGGCGATGGCGAGACGGTGTCGGGCGATGGCTGGACCATCGAAGCGGTGGCGACGCCCGGACACACGTCCAACCATCTCTGTCTGGCGGTTCGGGAATCCGGCGCGCTGTTTACCGGCGACCATGTCATGGCCTGGTCGACCAGCGTGATTGTCCCGCCCGATGGTGACATGGCCGATTATATGGCGAGCTTGCAAAAACTCTATGAGCGCAAGCAGGACAAGGTCTATTATCCCGCCCATGGCAAGAAAGTGACCAATACCCGGCAGCTTGTGCGCGGGATGATGGGCCATCGCAAACAGCGCGAACGGCAGATATTGAAAAATCTCGAAGAGGGCGAGGCGGCTATCCCCGATCTGGTCCAGCAGATGTACAAGGGGCTCGATCCGCGGCTGAAGGGGGCCGCCGGGCAATCGGTACGCGCGCATCTGATCGTTCTGCAGAACCGGGGGATCGTTATGCAATCCGGTGACGTCTGGACCATGGCGGGATGAGCAGCCCGTCTTCCCGGCGTCTGTGGGTTCCCTTTGCCGTCAGCGGCGTCATATTGCTTCTGCTTGTTGCGCTTGCGTGGCTGCTTTTTGCGCGGGTCGAAAACAGCATCAGTCCGGATCCGGTATCCATTGCCAATGCCAGCCTGACCAATCTCCAGGAACAGAACCGGCTGACGGTCTTTTCCGCCAGCTATAATGCCACCGTCACCACCACGCTGACCAAGCTCGGCCTGTCGGCGCGCAAGACCCTGATCATGCCCGGCACAGTGCGCTACGAACTGGATCTCGCCAAGCTCGGGGCGGAGGATGTCCGCTGGGATGCGCGTGATGATACGCTCTATGTCGAGATTCCGGCAATCGAGATTGCCCGGCCCGAGGTGCATATTGATCAAATCCAGACTTATGATGACGGCGGCATATTGATGGCCCTGACCGATGCGGAAAATGTCCTCGATCAGGCCAATCGCAAAAAGGGCGTGGAGGAACTGGCGAAACAGGCGGAAAATCCGGTGCAGATTCGATTGGCGCGAGAAGCCGCGCGTCGGGCCGTGCGCCACAATTTCGCGATTCCGCTGCAGGCCGCGGGTGTCGAGGCCAAGATTGATGCCTTTTTCCCTTATGAACGCAGCCGCTACAAGGAGCGGTGGGACTATTCGCGTCCGATCAGGGCGGTGTTGGCAGAGCAGCAGAAGAAGCGGGGAGAGACAGAATGAAGCGGAACAGGATTGGCATATTGGTCATGGTGATGGCCGGACTGACTTTGGCGGGCTGTGAACAGCGCGCGCAAAGGGAACCTGAATCCGAGGTTGCGGCCTTTGCCCTGCCGGAACCGATCTCCAATAATGCGGTGGCCGTTGCCGATGGTCCGGATGGTCCGACCCTGTACAGTTTCAACGGCCTGAAGGCGGACAAGACCTGGAAAGACACCAGCAACGCCGCTTATGCCTGCGTAATCGCCACGCAATCGTGCAAGTCCATCAGCCCGGTTCCGGTGCCGGAAGGTCGGTTGGCCAGCGCGGCCGTGCCTGTTGCCGGGAAAATCTATATTTTCGGTGGCTATAGTGTCGCGGCCAACGGCGATGAACGGTCCACGCCGGAAGTTTTCGCCTTCGATCCCGCAACCGGAAGCTATGAACAATTGACGGACATGCCGACACCGGTCGATGACATGCTGGCCGTGCCCTATCAGGACCGGTTTATCTATCTGATCTCCGGCTGGCATGACGAAGGCAATGTCAGCACCGTGCAGATGTTCGATACCCGGACCGGTACCTGGACCGAGGCGACCGAATTTCCCGGCACTCCTGTTTTCGGACATGCCGGCGGGATCGCGGGCGACAGCATTATCGTCACCGATGGCGTCGCGTCGATATTCGCCGACGGCAAGCGAAAATTTGTTGCGGCAAAGCTGACCTGGCGCGGGGATATTGATCCCGAAAATCCCACGCAGATCACCTGGCGCGGGGTCGATGCCCATGCCGGCTTGGCGAAATACCGGATGGCGGCGATTGGCGATGAAGCCGGCCAGCGGATCATTTTCGCGGGGGGCGGGGACAATCCCTATAATTTTGACGGCATCGGCTATGACGGGGTTCCGGCCAAGCCGTCGGGCGGCTTTTTCGCTTATGATCTGAAATCCGACAAATGGATCGAACTGGGGCGGCTGGCCGAACCGAGCATGGATCACCGCGGACTCGCGAAGGCCGGTCAGGACTATTATATTTTGGGCGGCATGGATGCGGAGCAGAAGGTGACCGACCGGATCGTGAAGTTTCGCGCCGCTCCCTGAACCGTTGCCAGGCGCGAGTGGATCATATTGATCTTCCAGCTGGCGTTCGTCGCGGTGCTGGCGCGCCATGATCGGAAAATCTCGGGGGCGGTCCATCCGGCGACGCTGGCATGCGGTGTGATTGTGACGGCCGTGCATTTGGTGATCACCGGCCTGTCTCTGTTTCCGCCGTTTCGGCAGTTCGCTGAATCGATTGCCGTTTCCGGTTAGCGCCGGTGGCCGATTCTTTGCGAATATTTACGGCAATTAACGCGGTGATGGTCGTTCCGCACGAGACAAATGGCTATTCGCTTCCTATATGGAGGCGGCACGCAGGACAGAGGATTAATAAAATGGACGCACGTGGTGGAATTGGCGGCAGCTTGGCCGGAGTGGATATTGTTGAGGAAATCAACAAACTACGCAAGGAACGCAATGCGATCATCCTGGCCCATTATTACCAGAAACCGGAAATTCAGGATATCGCCGACTTTGTCGGTGACAGTCTCGAACTGTCCAAAATGGCGGCGGAAACAGATGCCGATGTGATCGCCTTCTGCGGCGTGAAATTCATGGCCGAAACCGCCAAAATCCTGTCGCCTGATAAGATCGTCGTGCTGCCGGACATGGATGCCGGCTGTTCACTCGAAGACAGCTGCCCGCCGGACAAGTTCAAGGCGTTTCGTGACGAGCATCCCGACCATATCGCGCTGACCTATATCAATTGCTCGGCCGAGGTGAAGGCGCTCAGCGACATCATCGTCACCAGCTCTTCGGCGGAACATATTCTCTCGCAGATTCCGCTCGACCAGAAGATCATCTTTGGTCCCGACAAGCATCTCGGCGGCTATATCGCCAAGAAAACCGGGCGTGACATGCTGCTCTGGCCCGGTGTCTGCATCGTCCATGAAGCGTTTAGCGAAACCGAATTGCTCAAGCTGCAGACCCAGCATCCCGGTGCCCCGGTCGCCGCACATCCCGAATGCCCGGCCTATATTCTCGATCATGCCGACATGGTCGGTTCGACCAGCGCGATCCTGAAATATGCCAAGGCATTCGAAGGCGACACGATCATCATCGCCACCGAACCGCATATCATCCACCAGATGGAAAAAGCGGTACCGGAAAAGAATTTCATCGGCGCCCCCGGCGCGGACGGCAACTGCAATTGCAATATTTGTCCCTATATGGCGCTCAACACGATGGAGAAACTCTACGTTGCGTTGCGTGATCTGGAGCCGCGGATCGAAATGGACGAGGAACTGCGCCTGCAGGCGCGTAAGTCGATCGACAAGATGATGGAAATGGCCAGCGCAACGGTCGGGCAGGGCGATCTCGGGCCGACTGATCTGGCGCACGAGGGGTAAGTGATTTGACTTTTACATTGAACCGCTTCGACCTTGATGCCTTTGTGCAATCCACCCTCGCCGAAGATCTCGGTGCACCGCTTGGCGAAGGGGGGAGGGATGTAACCTCCGAAACGGTCATTCCCGCCGATGCCCTATTCTCCGGTGTGATGGACAGCCGGGTTGATGCGGTCATCGCCGGGCTGCCGATTGCCGAGGCGTTTTTCCGCTATCTCGACCCGGAGGTAGAGATTGAAATCCTTGTTGCGGAAGGCGATGCGGTGAAAGCGGGCACGGATATCATGCGGATCAAGGGCAAGGGCCGGGCGATGCTGACCGCCGAGCGCAGCGCGCTCAACACGGTGCAGCATCTTACCGGCATATCGACGATGACCAATGAATATGTCCGGCGGATCGAGGGGACCGGCTGCATCCTGCTCGATACGCGCAAGACGATACCGGGGCTGCGCGTGCTGGAGAAATATGCGACGCGGATGGGCGGCGCGCAGAACCATCGCATGGGCCTGTGGGACGTGGCGATGATCAAGGACAATCATGTTGCGGTTGCCGGATCGGTCGGCGAAGCCGTGCGGCGCGCCAGGGAAGCGGGTGTCGAAAAGATCATCTGCGAAGTCGATCGGATCGACCAGATCGAACCGGCGCTGGCGGCGGGAGCGACGGATCTGCTGCTCGACAATATGGAGCCGGCAACGCTGCGCGGCGCGGTGACGCTGATCAATGGCCGCGTGCCGGTAGAGGCAAGCGGCGGCGTGACGCTTGAGACCATCCGCGACAAGGCGGCGACCGGCGTGGACTTTATTTCGGTGGGGCGTTTGACACAATCGGCTCCGGCAGCCGATATCGGTTTGGATTTTGAGCAGGTTTGACATCCGTCATCCCGGCGAAGGCGGGGATCCAGGCCACTCTTCGGAGACAGGTGACCGTTGGATCAGGCTCCTGCCTTCCCGGGGGCGACGAGTGGCCCTATTCCTATTCTTGGCCATGGCAGCAACACCCGCCCAAGCCCAATCCTACCAATGCCGCCCGCCATCCGGCCTCAGCGCCCCCGCCGAGCGCAAGCCGGCTTCCGAACCCCGCCGCATCAAACCGGTCACCAGCTATACGCTGGCGCTTAGCTGGTCTCCGGAATATTGCCGCACCCGCAAGGACAGCCGCCGCGACAAGACCCAGTGCAGCGGGGACGACGGCAGTTTTGCCTTCATCCTCCACGGCCTGTGGCCCGACACGCGGGGTCCTGCCTATCCGCAATATTGCGCGCCGACCAAGGCGCTGCCGCCCGCGGTCATAAAGCGTAATTTCTGCATGATGCCGACGACGAAAATGATGGCGCATGAATGGGCGAAGCACGGGACCTGCATGACCAAACGTCCCGAAACCTATTTCCGGGTGTCGCGGATCATGTTCGATGCCGTGCGTTTTCCGGACATGGACCGGCTTTCGCGCAAGCCGCTGACCGCCGGGCAGTTTCGCAACGCCTTTGCGGCGGCGAACGAAGGGCTGCAACCCGATATGCTGCGTTTGAAAGTGAATGCGCGGGGGTGGTTGCAGGAGGTGAAGCTCTGTCTCGCCAAGAATTTCCGGCCCCAGCGCTGCCCCGCCTATATGCAGGCGGTGTCGCCGGACAGTCCGGTCAAGATCTGGCGCGGGGGGTAGAATTTCCGGCTCCGCATCCGATGCGGCGCACAGGCCTAGCCTTCAATCGTCCGCGTGCCCGGATGATGCTTGTCGAGATGCTTGCGGATGATCTTCAGATTCTTAGTATTCGAGCGCCAGAAAAAGTCGAATAGATCGCCAGCGAACGGAATGGCGCCGAGCGCGGTATCGATACCGACATTGGCGGCCATGCGGGTCAGTTGCAGCTTGGACATGCCAAGATTGCGAGCTTCCCAGACAATATAGCCACCCATCAGCGCGGTGGCGATGTCGCCAACCACGGGGATCAGGCCGACCAGCGAATCCAGCCCGATCGGCCGGTTTATACCGGGGATCAGAAAGGCACGTTCGAGCACTTTTTCCATCGCTTCCACGCGGTTGCGGACCGCTTGCGGATCGCGGCTGACGTCGGGCAATTGTTCGGCCAGACGTTTTAACTGTTCTTCGGAAATGGCCATGGGACCTCCCTGTTTTACGCACCTACTACAGTTAGGATATAGGTATGCCCACCAGCGTGTTCAATGGATGCCAGCCGCGCGCATTGACCGCAAAGCCGCGCTGGCCGGTTCTTGCGATCGACCAGCGGATGGGAACCGCGATCGGAATATAATTATAATGTTCAACCAGAATTTTCTCGATCTCGGCATAAAGTCTGGCCTTGATCTGCAAATTGGTCGCTGCATCGGCTTCGGCGATTTTGGAATCGGCGTCATTCAGGCAGACCGGGGTTCTGGCGCAGGTGAACTGCTTCAAAAACCATTGCGCGCTATCATAGGGCGCAATTTCGTCCATCAACTCAACATCGGCTTTCTCGTTGGTGCCGACTTTTTTCGCATCCAGCCCGACGCGTCGTAGATCAGACTGGATGCGCTTGAACAGGATGTCAGCCCCGGCCGCGTCGGGAAGCGCAATGGTCAGCGGGGTGATGGACCCTTCTGAAGCCTTCCATCGCGTTATATGGTTTCTGGCGAAGGTGATCCGCTCCTGCATGGTCATGCTGGACCAGTCGGGATAGCTGTTGATCCCCTCGACGTCGAGCGCTTCGGGGATTATTTTCAACCGACTCTGCCAGGCACTGACGCCGGGAAAGGAGGTTAGCAGTGCGGGCCGATTGATTGCCATCGCCAAAATTTCGCGATTGTCCGGAACCGCCCAGAAACCATCGGCGCGGATGAATCGCAATCCGAACAGACCGGCGACCGGATCGAGCCGCAGGTCGCTGCTGCTGATGTCTGCCGCATCGACCAGCGGCAGGTGATGATATTTGCCGTTCAGCACCACTTGCACGGCTCCGGCCCGATAGCGGGCGATGGCGGCGGCTGCCCGTTCGCTGCGCAACGATACCCAGCGGTCATCATCATTTTCTTCTTCGTCTTGTTCCTCCTGCGAAGGTTCGTCAAAACGACCGAGCTTGATATCATCGCCTTCGCTGAGCAAGCGCATGGGGCCGGCGCCATGGCCGGCACGGAACAGGCCCATTTCCGGCTGGGCAAGCAGTTGCAGGAAATTGGGATGCGGTGCATCCAGTCTGATTTCTATCACCCTGCCGGTCATCGATAGCACTTCGTCGACCACGGCGACGTCATCGCGCAACCGGCTTTTGCGCAATTCGGAAAAACGTTCGCGCAGCAGGCGGGCGACCCGCTCGGCTGTAACCTGCCGGCCATCATCCCATTTCGCATCGAACAGTCGGAAAATATAGCTGAGGCCATCGTCGGAAACGATCCAGCGGGCGGCCAGTGCCGGTACCACCCGGCCTTCCTCGTCCAGCGCGACCAGGCCTTTGGCGATTGCCGCGCGCATCGTCGCCGACGCAACGTTGAGCTGCGTTCCGACCGGATTTATCTTTGTCGAGCCATCTTCAATCACAGTGACTCTCACCTGGTCTTCGTCCTCGGCAAAACTGCAGGCCGCCAGCAATGTCATTGCCAGCGCTGCCACGATATTTCTGAAACGGAATGCCGAACGGGGAATCATTGGGGCTTTATACGCAGAGTGCGGCTAGGATGCACATTGGAAATATTATCTTCCCATCCGGCAATGCGCTTGGCGACCAGACTGCGGGTCACGTAAAAATAGAGGGGCAGGATTGGCATGTCCTGGATCAGGAGCGCCTCCGCCTCGCGCATCAAAGCCTGACGCTGCGATGGATCCGGTTCGGCAATTGCCAGCGCCAATATCCGGTCATAGTCCGGATTGTCATAGCCCGAATAATTGCCCGCGCCGTTCGCCGGTTGATGAACCAGCAGGAAATTTTCCGGTGTCGGGAGATCGGCGATCCAGCCCGATCGGGACAAGGCGAATTCATGTCGCCGCAGCGCGGCAAAATGCAGCGCGGCTTCGCTGTTGAACAGGCTTGCCTCGACCGCCAGCGGTTTCCACATGGCCGCCATCGCGACCGCCACTCTGCGATGTTCCGCCGAACTGTTGAAGCGGATTTCAAACTGCAGCGGGTTATCCGGCCCATAGCCGGCCTCGTTCAGCAACGCGCGGGCCTTGTGCAAACGTTTCTCCCGCGGCCAGTCTGCCCATTCGGGTCTGGCCGATGCCGGCCCGGCCAGACCGGGCGGCAATAATCCCCATGCCGGGATATTGCCGATCCCGATCACCTTGTCGGCGATCCACTCGCGTTCGACAGCCATCGACAATGCGGTCCTGATCCCGCGGTTGTCGAAAGGCGGCATCCGCGTGTTGAAGGCAAAATAATAGCTGCCGAGATAGGGCACGCTATGGGCAGCGTCCGGATGATTTTCCTTGAGCCATTGATGGCGGCTTGCCGGATAATCTGCGGCAATATCGGCGCCGCCGGACAGAAACAGACGCATCGCGGAAAGACTGTCATCCATCGGTTTCCAGATGATGGTTGCGGTCGGGGCGGCTTCGTCATGCCATTCGGGGTTGCGCACAAGCCGGGCATGGTCGTTCAGCTTCCACTCGGACAGGCGATACGCGCCGCTGGTGACCATCGGACGGTCCGCAGTCCATCGGTCCCCGACCTCGTCAATCCGATGGAGGGGAATGGCCGCCATCGCCGGATGCGCCAGCAAGGCCGGAAGAGACGGGTCGGGAGAGGCGAGGGTTGCGATCACGCTGTTGCCGTCGGGAGCCTTGATCGCCACGATATTGCCGAACAGGGCGGTCGCCGCGGCAGCCGTTGCCGGTGCGCGCAGCCGTTGCAGCAGGGCGGGAAACAGCGTCGCATCAAAAGCGGTGCCATCGGAAAAGCGCAAATTCTCCCGCAAGACAAAGGTCCAGGTCCGTCCGTCCGGCGAGGTTCGCCAGTCTTTCGCCAGTCCCGGCTCCGCTTCTCCGCTGGCGCCGAGACGGGTCAATCCCTCGAACTGGTCGGCCGCGACGCGGAGCGAGGACAGGTCAGAGACTTTTTGCGGGTCAAGTCCCTTGATCTCCGAATCGGACAACCGGACAATCTGTTCCGGCCCGGGCGCGGTGTCGCCCACCGGTTCGCTGGCGCAGGACATCAGCAACAGCAACATATAGAGAAGGGCGAGATATCGCATGTCGCTTGTCTAGATGTTTTTGCTGTCTCGACAAAGCGGAACTCTTATGCTGTTTCCTTCGCTAAGGAGAATGAGGGCATGACCGGTTTGCAATATGATATTTCCAACATCGGAGAGGTCGGCCCCAAAATTCTGGCTCTGCTCCCTGAAATTGCGGCGCGCGCCGAGGAAACCGAAACTGCCCGGCGATTGCCGGCCGATCTCGCTGCCAGGCTTGCCGCTGCAGGTGCTTTCAATCTATCCAAACCGGCATCGCTTGGCGGGCTGGAACTGCAGCCGCTCGATTTTCTGAAAATCGTCTCGACGGTCGCCGCAGCGGATGCCAGCGCCGGCTGGTGCGTGATGATCGCGGTAACCTCTACATTGGGTGCTGCCTATATGCCGGAAACGGCGGCGAACGAAATTTTTGCGGCTGACGATGTCGTGACCGGTGGTGTCTTCGCACCGATGGGCAGGGCCGAAGACAAGGGGGACCATTATCTGCTCAGCGGTCAATGGCAATGGGGGTCCGGCTCGGCCAATTGCGCCTGGCTTGGCGGTGGTGCGATGATCTTCAAGGATGGCGAGCTGCAG
>CAJQNR010000071.1 GCA_905479715.1 uncultured Sphingorhabdus sp. | reverse complement strand
CCGCCGCCGCGTGCCACCATTTCGGGGATAGCCTCCAGTGCGCGCGTTGCAGAGCCAAACCGTCTGATCAATTGCTGATAGGTAACAGGCCCTATATTTTCGGATCGGATAAGCCGAAGCCGGTCAAACGCTTCCTGGCTTTTCCCCATTCACTTCAGGCCTTTTTTGATGCTCCGATTTTTGGCTCTTCACCCGCGATCAGACGCTCTATATTGGAGCGATGTTTCCACAATACCAGCAGCGCCAGACCGATGAACATCGGTATCATGCCGGATTCTCCCAAAATGACAGCCGCTATCGGCACCGATATGGCGGCAAGCATTCCTCCAACCGACGAATAGCGCCAGAGAACAAGCGAGCCAAGCCAGGTGACCGCAAATATCAACCCCGCGGCGGGAATCAGCGCGGTCACGACGCCGAGCAACGTAGCGACTCCCTTGCCGCCTTTAAACCGGAGCCAGACGGGGTAAAGGTGACCCAGAAAGGCCCCAAGTCCTGCCAGAACACCAAGTCCGCCGGAAATCTGCATGGCGAGATAGACGGCCGCATAGCCCTTTCCGATATCAAGCAGAAGGGTCAGCGCTGCGAGACCCTTGTTCCCGGAGCGCAACACATTGGTCGCGCCAATATTGCCGGATCCGGTTTTACGCAGATCGCCGCCGCCTGTTGCTCTGGTCAGCAATAGCCCAAAAGGAATCGAGCCCAGCAAATAGCCGAACAACAACGCCAATATTGGTTCTATCCACATAGACTGCACTGAAATCACCCCTTATTGGGTCCGCGACTATATTCACCGACAATAATCGGCAAGTCTCTGGTGTAAAAAAACGGCCAAGGTCAAACACATGTCAGACGAACCGAAGCAGTTGCCGTTTCTATGCAATTCTGGCTATGGGCAATGAATGACGAAAACACCGACTGGCGAATACCCTCCCCTGTTATTTTTCGACACCGGTGTCGGTGGCCTTTCGGTATTGCGAGAATCGATGAAGCTGCTGCCCCGGGCACCGATCGTCTATGCAGCGGATTATGCCGGACTGCCTTACGGGATGAAATCGGAAGCCGAATTGGCATCGCGCGTACCGGCGTTGCTGGGCCGCCTTGTTGAGCGTTACAAGCCGGCAATAGCGACGATCGCCTGTAATACCGCCTCGACGATCGCGCTCGATCACGTCCGTTCGGCATTGAACATACCGGTTGTCGGCACCGTGCCTGCGATCAAGCCGGCAAGCCTGTTGACAAAAACCGGGGTAATCGGGCTTCTCGGGACCAAGGCAACCATTAGACAACCCTATGTTGACAAGCTCGCCGCCGATTTCGCCGCCGACAAGATATTGATCCGCCATGCATGTCCCGAACTGGTCTATGCTGCAGAAGCCAAATTGCGCGGAGAAACACCCGATCCGCGGGTCATCAGAGAAGCGATAACCGGTCTGACCGATCAACCGGGAGGTGAGCAAATTGATACGGTGATCCTCGCCTGCACCCATTTTCCCCTCGTGCGAGACGAATTGTCCGCAGCAGCCCCACAGTCGATCCAGTTCATCGATGGCGCGCAAGGTATCGCCCGACGGATCGCCCATCTCACAAGGGACATGATCTGGCCGGGCGAACGCCAGAGCGGCATATTTGTTACCACGGGTGCCTTGCCCGATATCGAGCCATATCGACCGGCAATCGGTCAATATGGCATCGAACGATTTGAAACTCTCTAGACAAAACGAGACTTTCCAGGCCGATGGTGAACAACTCCTGTTACGAATGGCCTTATTGCGAATGGTTTGCGCTGGAATTTGTAGACAAAGGCAGCTAAGAGCCATTTCAAGACAGCCGCAAGAACAGATTTGACGCAGGATTTGGTGAACAGTGGATTACGATAAAATTTTTTCGCAAGCGATTGACCGGCTGCATGCCGAAGGACGCTATAGAGTATTCATCGACATTTTGCGCAACAAGGGTTCGTTTCCGAATGCCCGCTGCTTCGCGCATCACAACGGACCGCAACCGGTCACCGTCTGGTGCTCGAACGATTATCTCGCCATGGGTCAGCATCCCGATGTCATTGCGGCGATGGAAGAGGCCTTGCACAATGTAGGCGCTGGCTCTGGCGGAACCCGCAATATCGGCGGCAATACCCATTATCATATCCAGCTCGAGCGGGAGCTTGCCGACTGGCACAGCAAGTCCGGCGCGTTGCTCTTCACATCCGGCTATGTATCGAACGAAGCGACGCTCTCGACATTGACCAAAATCCTGCCTGGTTGCGTAATTTTTTCCGATGAGCTCAATCACGCTTCGATGATTGCCGGAATCAAGAACAGCGGCTGCGAGAAGCGGGTGTTCCGGCACAATGATCTGGAACATCTGGAAGAATTGCTGGCTGCCGAAGATCCGGAAGTGCCGAAACTGATTGCCTTTGAAAGTATCTATTCGATGGACGGCGATATCGCGCCGATCCACGCAATCTGCGATCTGGCAGACAAATATAACGCGCTGACCTATTGCGATGAAGTGCACGCGGTCGGCATGTACGGCGAGCGTGGCGGCGGCATTTCCGAACGCGATAGCGCAGCGGAAAGAATTACGATCATCGAGGGTACATTGGCGAAGGCCGTGGGCGTCATGGGCGGCTATATTACCGCTGACCAGAAGATTGTTGATGTCATCCGGTCCTATGCGCCCGGCTTTATCTTCACGACCAGCCTGTCTCCTGTGCTGGTCGCCGGTGCACTGGCCAGTATTCGTCATCTCAAGCAATCGACCGCAGAACGCGACGGTCAACAGGCAGCGGCGCAGAAGCTCAAAGACCTGTTTGCTGAAGCCGGTCTTCCGGTGATGCCATCAACCACCCATATCGTTCCGCTGCAAGTGGGCGATCCTGTCAAGGCGAAGAAAATCAGCGACGTTCTATTGGCCGAATATGGTGTCTATGTGCAGCCGATCAACTTCCCGACGGTGCCGCGCGGTACCGAACGGCTGCGGTTCACGCCTGGTCCGGCGCATAGCGAAGCGATGATGGTCGATCTGACCAAGGCTCTGGTAGAAATCTGGAGCCGGATGGACCTGGAACGCGCGATCGCCGCCTAGTTTCCGCGTAGCTCTCCCCGCATTACATTCAGATTATCGGGGCATTGACTCGATTGACGATCGCCATTTTCGCAGCAGATTGAAAATCGGCCAAGACTTTACACAAATGCGCGTTTTTATTTTCTGTGACTTTTGCCTCTAGCCGGTGGAATTCCAGCCTTGGCGGTCCAGACATTGCGGTTCGAGTGTAAACTTCCGGATCGGCATGAAAATCCCGTGAGTTTCCCGGCGAGCGAGAGGGGCCTCTACAATCTATCCAAAATGTCAAAGAGCCGGCATTTAAAACCACCAAAAGATATCCGATCCGTAGGGGTGTAGGAAAGAAGAATCAGGCTCTAACCGCCCTTGATAATTTTCGCATATAGCAGATGGTCGACATTCCCGCCGGACAGGGTGATCGCCGTGCGATCGGTCAACGGCACCTTTCCGGCTAGAATAGCTGCCAGAGCGACCGCGCCACCGGGCTCGACCACCAGATGCAATTTCTCGAACGCCACCCGCATCGCGTGATGCACCTCGGCCTGCGACACGGCTAGGCCGACTGCGTTACGGGCTTTCAAGATATCAAACGTGATCGAAGCGACGCGAAGGGTTTGCAGTGCATCACACTCGGTTGCAGGCGGATCCTTTTGCACCGGCACAATTACACCGAGTTCAAGAGACCGCTTCATATCGTACCAGCCTTCCGGCTCGACTACGAAAATCCGTGCATCGGGGTTGGCGAGAGTGGTCCCGCTTGCCAGTCCGCCACCGCCGCAACAGACAATGAGCTGATCCGGCTCTGACCCCGTCCGCGCCAGCATCTGCTGCCGGATCTCGATGCCGCAACTGCCCTGACCTTCGACAATCCACGGATCATCGAAGCTGGGCACGACGACGGCACCGGTTTTCTCCGACAGTTCAGCGGCCAATTGTTCGCGATTGCCGCTCATCCGGTCATAGGTGATCACGTTGGCACCCAAGGCCTTCGTGTTCTCCAGTTTCGCCTTGGGCGCATCCTCCGGCATGATGATCGTTGCAGGCACATTCAGTCTGCGGGCAGCCCAGGCCACGCCCTGCGCGTGATTGCCGCTGGAAAAGGCGACAACGCCACGCTTACGCTGATCATCGGTCAGATCGGTCAGACGGTGCCAGCCACCACGAATTTTGAACGCACCAATGGGTTGCAGACATTCCGCCTTGCACCAGATGGTTGTGCCGTCAATTTCCAGAGGCAACAGCGGTGTGGCTGGCAGAATCGCCGCAATTTTCGTTGCCGCCCGCTCAACCCCTGCAAGCATTGGTTTCCGTTCGGGGTCCATGAGGTATTGCTCTGTCATGGTCTCTCCCTATATGCGGACCTATCATTTCTCCAGCATTTAGAGTGGAAATCATGGGCAAAATATTGGTGATCGGCGCGGGCGGCGTCAGTTCGGTAGCGGTACACAAGATGGCGCAGGTCATTGCCGCAGGAGACGGGCCGTTTTCCGAGGTGCTTCTGGCCAGTCGTACCGTATCGAAATGCGAAACCATCGCCGATTCGGTCAAACAGCGCACCGGCGTCGACATCAGGACAGCACAGATTGATGCCGACGATGTGCCGGCGCTGACCGCACTGATCGAGCAGGAAAAACCCGATCTGGTGGTCAATCTGGCCCTGCCCTATCAGGATCTCCCGATCATGGACGCGTGTCTCGCGACCAGGACCGATTATCTCGACACCGCCAATTACGAACCGCGCGACGAGGCGAAGTTCGAATATAAGTGGCAGTGGGACTATCAGGACCGGTTCAAGGACGCCGGCATCATGGCACTGCTGGGTTCGGGCTTTGATCCCGGTGTGACGAGCATATTCACCTGCTGGCTGAAGAAACATCATTTTGACCGCATCGATACGCTCGACATTCTCGACTGTAACGGCGGCGATCATGGCCAGCATTTTGCGACCAATTTCAATCCCGAGATCAACATCCGGGAAGTCACCGCCAATTCGCGCCACTGGGAAAATGGCGACTGGGTGGAAGGGCCGCCACTCACCCAGAAACAGGAATTCGATTTCGAGGCAGTCGGCCCAAAGAATATGTATCTGATGTATCACGAAGAAATTGAATCGCTGAAGACGCATCTCCCGGAAATCCAGCGGATTCGCTTCTGGATGACTTTTGGTGACGCTTATCTGACCCATCTGGAAGTGCTGCAGAATGTCGGCATGACGCGGATTGATCCGGTGATGTACGAGGGCCGCGAAATCATCCCGCTCCAGTTCCTGAAGGCGGTGTTGCCGGAGCCTGCGAGCCTCGGCGAGACGACCAAGGGCAATACCAATATCGGCGTGATTGCGACCGGCGTCAAAGACGGCGTCGAAAAGACGCTCTACGTCAAGAATATCTGCAGCCATGAAGCGGCGTTCGAGGAAACCGGCAATCAGGGCGTCAGCTATACCACCGGCGTTCCGGCAATGATCGGCGCGGCGATGATGCTGTCCAGCCAGTGGAAAGGCCACGGCGTATTCAACATGGAGCAGTTCGATCCGGACCCGTTCATGGAGATGCTGAACCAGCACGGCCTGCCATGGAAATTGGAAGAATTGGAAGCACCTTTGGCCTTTTAGAATGGATACCAAGGCAGGCGATCCCGGCGCATTTGCGCATTTTGACCTGAAGCGGGTTCCCTCGCCTGCCTTTGTCGTGGATGAAGTCGCGGTACGGCGAAATCTGGCGATTTTGGCGGATATCAGGGAACGTTCCGGAGCCAAGGTCCTGTTGGCGCTCAAGGCCTTTTCCATGTGGTCTCTTGCTCTCTTGATCGACGAATATCTTGATGGCTATTGCGCTTCGGGACTGTGGGAGGCGCGACTTGCAAAGGCGCATTTTTGCGGGCCGATCAGCACTTATTCACCGGCTTATAAAGCGGCTGACCTGACCGAACTTGTCGAGATTTCCGCGCATATCACGTTCAATAATCCGGATCAGATAGATCGATGGAAAAATTATTCTAATCAGAATAATAAACTTGATAGTTCGGAAATTGGTTTAAGAATTAATCCCGAGATAGCGCTCGGTGAAACAGAAAAATATGACCCCAGTCAGCCCCACAGCCGGCTGGGATTCCCGATCAGCCAGTTGCAGCCCGGCCATTTCCAACATTTGTCGGGAATCCACTTTCATAATCTCTGCGAACAGGGTTTCGATGCACTGCAGCGGACATGGGAGAAGGTGGAGCCGAAGATTGCGCCGCATTTCGGCAACCTGAAATGGATCAACCTTGGTGGCGGCCATCATATCACCCGCGATGATTATGATCGCGATGCGCTGGTTGCCTTCCTGAAAGACCTGAAAGCCCGCTCCGGCTGCGAAATTTATATGGAACCAGGCGAGGCCGTTGCGCTGGATGCGGGGATATTGGTCGGCGAGATACTGGATGTTTTCGACAATGGCATGCCGGTTGGCATTACCGACATTTCGGCAACATGCCATATGCCGGACGTTATCGAGGCGCCCTATCGACCGGCGATGCTGGGTGAGCGCAGCGAGGGGACAGCCATTCGACTCGGGGGCCCGAGCTGTCTGGCAGGAGATATTATCGGCGATTATATCCTCCCCGAAGCCCCGCATGTCGGACAACGGATAGCCTTTCTCGATCAGGCGCATTATTCGATGGTCAAGACCAACACCTTCAACGGTGTTCCCCTGCCCTCGATCTGGCTGTGGAACAGCGCAAATGATGGCCTGAAATGTACCAAAAGCTTCGATTGGACGACATTTCGGGACCGTTTGAGCTAAAAAAATGTTCTATTGCTACATTTTCTCTAACTGCAGGTCTTTACAGAATAGGAAAGCAACCATATATCCGCGCTTCGCTGCCCCATGGCCGCTTGCGAATCCGCAAGGCAGCTCAATCGATCTTAGCCGATAGGGGGTCCCTTGAGTTGCATAATTACCATGATGCTGAGGAGCTAACGAGGGCTCTCAGCCCCGATATTCCAGTTTTGCTTAACCGGCCGCACGCCGCCCGTCGTGCTGCACGCTATTTTGTCGGTCAATTTCCCGGCAAATCGCTCTATGCCGTGAAGGCGAATCCTTCGCCCGCATTGCTGCAATTGCTGTGGGAAGAAGGCGTAACCCATTTTGACGTGGCTTCGATCGACGAAGTCCGCATCGTGCGCGCGGCTTTGCCAGACGCGACGCTCTGCTACATGAATCCGGTCAAACAGCTCGCGTCGATCCGGGAAGCCTATCGCGACCACCGCGTGCGTATTTTTTCGCTCGACAGTATCGAAGAGCTGGAAAAGATCGAGTTGGGAACGGAACATGCCGAAGACCTGACCCTTTGCGTCCGCATCCGGGTCGCCTCGGAATTCGCGGAAATCAGCCTCGCCTCCAAATTTGGCGTCGATGTCGATGACTCGGCCGAACTGCTGCAGCGCGCCCGGCAGTCCGCCGACAGTCTTGGCATCTGTTTCCATGTCGGCAGCCAGGCGATGACGCCGCTTGCCTATGTCCATGCTCTCGAACGCGTGCGTACCGCCATTGTCGGCGCGTCGGTGACGGTCGATATCGTCAATGTCGGTGGCGGTTTTCCCTCGATCTACCCCGATCTGGAACCGGTTTCGCTGAACCATTATTTCACCGCCATTGACCGCACGTTCGAGGATCTGCCGATCAGCTATTCCGCCGAACTCTGGTGCGAGCCAGGCCGCGCGCTGTCGGCAGAATATAGTTCGCTGGTGGTCAAGGTTGAACGCCGTCGCGGCAACGAGCTGTTCATCAACGACGGTGCCTATGGCACGCTTTTCGATGCGGCCCATATCGGTTGGCGTTTCCCGGTGCGCCTGATTGGTGCCGATGCCGAAAACGGGACATCCACCGGATATAGTTTTTACGGGCCAACCTGCGACGATATGGATTTCATGGCCGGACCATTCAACCTGCCCGACAACATCAAGGCAGACGATTATATCGAGATCGGTATGCTCGGCGCTTATGGTTCGGCGATGCGGACAAAATTCAACGGCTATGGCAACAGCCACGAATATGATGTGACCGATGAACCGATGGCGAGCCTCTATGTCGGTGACAATCTGGATCGTTCCGACCGCGACAATGTCGTGTCTTTCCCCGGGGCCTGAGCGCCAACTTAGGTTGCAATTGACAATCCTTTGCCGTTGACGCAGTTTCCCCAAAGTTTTGGGGAGGACAGAAATAATGGAAATTGCAATTTTGGCACCGGCGTCGGTGCTTGTCCTGTGGTCGCTGATCATGTTGTTCTGGATGGCGGCCACAAGATTTCCGGCCATGGCCAAGTCAGGCGCGGACCTGAGCGAGGCACCACCGGGTGGACGGGGGAGCGACCTGGAAGGCGTGATCCCCGACAAGGTGAACTGGAAATCCCATAATTACACCCATTTGATGGAACAGCCGACGCTGTTTTACGCCACGGTCGCGATTCTTGCGATCGCCGGTGCGGGTCATGGCCTCAATCTCTATCTCGCATGGGGCTATGTCATCATCCGGATCATCCACAGCATCTGGCAAGCGACCGTCAATCTAGTCAATGTCCGCTTTCTGCTGTTTATCGCGTCGACGATCTGCCTGCTGATCATGGCTATCAACGCGCTATGGATCACGCTTTTCTAGAATAATAATGAACCAAGGGAGGAAATATTATGGAGAATAGCCTGTTGCTGCAACCGATGGTTGCGCTCATTTTGTGGACGATGCTGATGTGGCTGTGGATGTACGTCACCCGCATTCCGGCGATGAACAAGGCCAAGATCGACACCGCCAATCTGGTCGGTGGCAAGGGTGGTGACCTCGATGAACTGTTGCCACCGGAAGTGCAGTGGAAAGCGCATAATTATAACCATCTGCTGACAGAACCGACCCTTTTTTACGCAATTTGTGTCGTTTTGATCCTTGCCGGGCAGGATTTTGGGCTAAATCTGACCATCGCCTGGGTCTATGTCGGCTTGCGCGTGTTGCACAGTCTTATTCAGGTCACCAGCAACCGGGTATTATATCGCTTCTCCGTATTTGCGCTGTCGAGCCTTTGCATCATTGCGCTGGCAATCCACGCAGCGATCGCGGTTTTTTAGCCATCAGGGATATCCCGCGCAGGAATTGCCCTGCGCGGATATTCAATCGCGGGTAAAACTCGACACCAGTTCGACATGGGTCGACCATAGAAACTGGCCGACGGGCCACACCTGCCGGAGCGTGTATCCGGCATCGCAAAGCTGCTTGGCATCCCGTGCAAAACTCGCCGGATTGCAGCTGATATAGCAGATATTCGCAACATCCGATTGTGCAAGCTGAATGATCTGTTCGCGCGCTCCCGCCCGCGGTGGATCGAGGATAACGGCATCGAACCGGTTCAGTTCGTCGACGCTGAGCGGCCGTCGGAACAGGTCGCGATGCTCGCAGAATATCTGCCGGGTCATATGGTTTGCGGCCAACTTCAGAGAGCCAATCGCATCGCGCGCGCCTTCGGCGGCATAGACTTTCTGATCCTCTCCGAGCGCCAGCGTAAATGTTCCCAGACCGGCGAACAGATCCGCGACAAGGCGCGCATCGCCGACGGCTTCAAGCATTGCCGACACCAGCATCTGCTGCCCGTCCCGGGTCGGTTGCAGAAAACAGCTGTGGGGAAAGTTGATCGCGGTACCGCCGAGCGTGACCGTAACCGGTTCGGGTTCCCACTGGGTTTCCGGACCATAGCCACCGTCGACGGACAGCCGAGCCAGCCCGTTGGCCTTGGCGAAATCCGACAAGGCTTCGCGCTGCTCCAGCCCCTCTGGCTCATAATTGCTGATCAGCAGGTCGATGCCCTGATCGACCAGCGTCATTTCGATATTCATGTCATGCTTGCGGCGGGCTGCATTCTTGAGAAATTGCCGCAGCGGTGCGACAAGGGCGAATAATTCGGGTGCCATGATCTCGCATTGCTGGAGATCGACGATGCGGTGGCTACCGGCGCCACTGAAACCGAGCTTGAACTGGTCGCCCAGCTTCGCCGCGCGCAAGCTGGCGCGGATCCGGGTTTTCGGTCGCGAGACCTGGGGCGGATGCAGCAATTCTGCCTTCAGCCCCTGTCCTTCCAGCGCGTAAGCCACGCGCTCGGTCAGGAAGCGCCTATAACTCTCGTCATCGAGATGCTGCAGGCTGCAACCGCCGCAGGTCTGAAAATGTTGGCACGGGGCCTCGACATGATGCGGCCCCTTGATCAGGCCACCGTCCTCGTTCAACCGGTCGAGCGGGGCGGAAAAAGCGACATGGCGGCCGTCCGAGGTCACACCATCACCCTTTGCGGCAACACGAAGGATCAGGTCGGGATCGGAAGTCGCGGTCATAGGCATTCCTGCAATGTGGCGGGGAGGTGGTCGACGAGCATTTCCGGCGTGAAAGCGGGGCCGGCCAATATTGCCGCCCTGCTATGCAGCCATTGGCCCTCGCACGCTGCCTTATAACCACTGCCGCGCGTTGCCAAGCGACTTGCGATAATCCCGGCCAGTACGTCACCGGTCCCCGCCGTCGACAGCCACGAACAGGACAAAGCCGCTATGGATGCCCTGCCATCGGGCCGAACAATGACGGTATCCGAACCTTTCAGCAAAATGCTGCACTCCGATTGCCCGGCCAGTTTTCGACTATCATCGAGCTTGTGCTGCAAGGCGTCTGGCGTGAGGCCGGCGAATTCTCCGGCATGCGGTGTCGAGACAGTCTCGGCGGAGCGGCCTTTCACCAGATCGCTGAACTGCAATCCTGCGACGGTCAGCGCATCCGCGTCGAGCACGAGCGGCGCATCTGTAGCGAGCGCAACGGCCAGTAATTCTCTTGCCCGGTCATCCCTGCCCAGACCGGGACCGATGACGATAGTCGAAATGCGCTTGTCGGAAAGTTTTTGCTGCAGATCATCAATATCGTCCACCGTCTCCACCACGATGCTCGAATGGGGCGCTTCAAAGCCCGGCGATGCAAAGATTTTGACATAGCCGGCACCAGATTTCTGAGCGGCCATGGCGGTGAGTTTCGCGGCGCCGGGCATCGCGCCAGCGACCACGGCCACCAGACCGCGGCTATATTTGTGATCATGCGAAGTCGGACCGGAAATCCGCGGTCTGGACAAAATCCCGAGATCGCTTTTCGCTGCGATGCCGATGTCGATC
The DNA here is from genome assembly GCA_905479715.1 of uncultured Sphingorhabdus sp. Taxonomy (GTDB): domain Bacteria; phylum Pseudomonadota; class Alphaproteobacteria; order Sphingomonadales; family Sphingomonadaceae; genus Parasphingorhabdus. The sequence continues at coordinate 22,513 of CAJQNR010000071.1, read as the reverse complement.
CCGATCAGATTGCCCATATTCGATCGCGCCGGCTCCAGAAAATGCGACGGTTTGAAGGCCCCCAGAGCGACGGTGGTATCGAAAACAGGAACGTCGTTGAAACAGCTTCCGTGATCGGATTCTATTCCGCTCGGCAAATCGATCGCGACCCGCCGTTTGGCGCCCGCAAACAGGCGCGAAAAATGGTTGAACCAGTCGTCACCAACGGCACGGGCCAGTCCGGTGCCGAACAGGCAGTCGACGAATTGCGGTGCGGGCTGTGCATCGGCCAGTGCCAGTGTTTTTCCCCGCCACAACGATTTCGCATGTTGAGCGGCCTCGGTTTTCGGCTCGAGCGGGGCCGCCACGGAAACATCCACGCCTTTGTCGAGCAGCCATTGCGCAATGACATAGCCATCACCACCATTATTGCCCGGACCGCACAGCACCAGTGTCGGCATATCGGCCGCAATCCGCCAGATCATCTGCGCGGCGCCCTGCCCGGCGCGGCGCATCAATTCCTCGACCGACACACCGCTGTCGATCAACGCCTGTTCCGCAAGCTTCATTTCAGCAGCGGTCAGAATATTGCCTTGGTTGAGCATAAGTGCCTCTAGTTACCGGCTTGTACCGGCTCTTCGGTTTTTGCGGCCCCATTGTCGGTTGATCCGTCGGACTTGGCCGTGGATTTAATTTGTGCCGGCAGCAGATACCGGTCGGGACCGACGGTAACCAGAATCTTGCCGTCCTCGATGATCGAGATTTGCGCCTTGTCGAAGCCGTCGGCCGCTTCCAGCCCGTGACCGTCGGTCAGGACATTGAAGCGCCGAAAGCCGCCATCGGGATGGCGGATGATCATGGTCACACCGCCATCCCCGCTCAGCCGTTCGGTCAAACAGCCGCGGTTGAAATCGCTGGCGCCATCAATCGCACATTCGATTTTGCCGTCTTCGCCGGCGTGATCGGCTGCCCGTTGTTCCGCATCGGCAAGCACAGCATTGTCCGGCCTGTTGTCGCAGGCTGTCAGCAATATCGTGAGAGCAATGGCGCTAGATATCCGCATAGACATGTTTTTCAGCCTTGGCTCCCGGATGGGTTACGGCACCCTGATAGGCCGGTCCGACATTTTGCGCATAGCGCCACAACGCGCCCGAACCATAATCGGTTTCGCGTTGGGTGAACTTCTTCCGGCGTTCTTCCAACACCGACTCGTCGACTTCCAGATCGATGATACCTTTTTCGGCGTCGATATTGATCATGTCGCCTTCCTCGATCAGGCCGATGGGGCCGCCATCGGCGGCTTCCGGTCCAACATGACCGATACAGAATCCACGGGTTGCACCCGAGAAACGGCCATCGGTGATGAGCGCGACTTTCTCGCCCATGCCCTGGCCGTAAAGCGCAGCGGTGGTGGCCAGCATTTCGCGCATGCCGGGACCGCCTTTCGGTCCCTCGTTGCGGATGATGACGACGGCGCCTTCCTTGATTTCGCGTTTTTCGACGGCTTCGAACGCATCTTCCTCGCATTCGAAAACCTGGGCCGGTCCGCGAAACTGCAGACGCGCCATGCCGGCGACTTTGACAATCGCACCTTCTGGTGCCAGCGACCCTTTAAGGCCGACGACGCCACCGGTCTTGGTGATCGCGTGCTGGACATCATAGATGACCTTCTGATCCGGATTCCAGGTGATTTCTTCGATATTTTCACCCAGCGTCTTTTCGGTAACGGTCATGCAGTCGCCATTGATCAGACCATTGGCCATCATTGTCTTCATCAGCATATAGACACCGCCAGCAGCGTGCATGTCCTTGGCGACATATTTTCCGCCCGGTTTCAGATCGGCGAGATAAGGCGTCGTCTTGAAGATTTCCGCGACATCGAACAGATCGAAATCAATCCCGGCTTCGCTTGCCATGGCGGGCAGGTGCAGCGCGGCATTGGTCGAGCCACCGGTCGCGGCAACCACGCGGGCAGCGTTGATGAATGCGTCTCTGGTGCAAATGTCACGCGGGCGCAGATTGCTGCCGATCAGGTTCATGATCTGGCGGCCAGCGGCCTTCGCCATGTCGTCGCGCGTTTCATAGGGGGCCGGGGCCATATTGCTGTTCGGCAGGGAGAGACCGATTGCTTCGGCAACACAGGCCATGGTGTTGGCGGTGAACTGGCCACCGCAGGCGCCGTGGCCGGGGCAAGCGACTTTTTCCAGTTCGATCAGTTCCTGCAGCGGGCAATTGCCGGCGCTATGCTGGCCTACGGCCTCGAATACGTCGACGACGGTAACATCATGGTCGTGAAACCGTCCTGGCAGGATGGAGCCGCCATAGACAAAGATCGACGGCACGTTGAGTCGCAGCATCGCCATCATCATCCCGGGCAGGCTCTTGTCGCAACCGGCATAGCCGATCACCGCGTCATAGCAGTGACCGCGGACGCTCAGTTCGACGCTATCGGCAATGACCTCGCGCGAAACGAGAGAGGATTTCATTCCCTGATGACCCATGGCGATGCCATCGGTCACCGTGATCGTATTGAACCGCCGCGGTGTACCACCAGCCTCGATAACGCCTTCCCGCGCGATATCCGCCTGGACGTCGAGCAACGTGTTGCACGGTGCGCTGTCGTTGCCCGCCGATGCGATGCCGACGAACGGTTTTGCAATATCTTCTTCGGTCATTCCCATCGCGTAATAATAGCTGCGCTGGGGGGCGCGTTCCGGGCCAACACTGACATGGCGGCTCGGCAAACGGGACTTGTCAAATTTCTCGGTCATTTCGGGTTCCATTGTTCCAATTTCCGGATCGTCCTTCCAAAACTACACCGGTTACGCAAGGGCCGTTCTTATTTTATCGCAAGTACGCAATAAAATATCGGCAAATCGACGCTGTCCCGCGTCTTCCATGATCTGGTCCTGTCGAATTTCTACACCAATATAGGGTTGGCCAATGGCTTCGCAATGACGGTTCATCGTCGCATTGAGGTCTTTACCGGAATAGGGCATCTGATCACCGACCTTGATAACCCCCTCTGCTTCGAGAAACTGGATCGCGAGTCGGGGCGCCGCTGTATAATCATTGTACATGATTCCCATGTCCCACGGCCGCTTCAATTGGGGATTGCTCCGAAGGACCGGAGAGAAACTGTGTAGCGAGGCAACCAGAGCGGGCTTCAGATCCGAAATCAGTTTACCGACCCGATCATGATAGGGGGTGAAAAAACGATCCAGCCTCGCCTGTTTTTCCTCTTCGGAAATCTTGTTTCCCGGAATCTCGACACCATCGCTGCATTCGACGATGACGGCCGCTTCGTCGGGATAGCGATTGAGATCGACAATCAGCCGGGACGCGGTGCTGAGAATGGCGAGATATCCGCTGGTCTCGGTCATCAGGCGGGCAATTGGTGCGATACCCGGATCAAAGGCGATATGGTCCTGCTGATATTTTGCCGAGATGCCGAGATCAATGTCATCGGGTATATGGCTGGAGGCGTGATCGACCACGAGCAGCACGCCTCCTTCCGAGGGAATACCGGATATTTCAAAAGCTTCTGTCATCGAAAACTCCCAATCATCGTCCATGCTCCGGACATTTTTTGCAGACAGTGTCGTTCGGCCTTCCTGGCGTCTGCCGCATTCCTGAACAATGCAAAACATGTGGCACCGGAGCCGGACATTCGCGCCAATATCGGTTCCTGTTCATCCAGCAATTGTAGCAGGTCGGTCAGGACCGGAACCAGGGCAATGGCGGGGGACTGCAGGTCATTTCGGCCATTTCGGGAAACCGACAGAATGTCCCCCTCCCCCAGACCGCCGCGATCCTGACCATCCCATGCCGCGAAAATTTCCGCTGTGGAGACCGGAACCATCGGGTTGATCAGCAGCACGCTACAGGACTGCAAACCGTCGTCGTCGATCATCCTGAGGTCATGGCCGATTCCGGTGCCGCTGCACGTCTCGCTGAGCACGCAGGCCGGAACATCGGCACCCAGCGGTTTTGCGATATCGGCCAGCGCGGCGACGGAATGGTCCAGACCCCAGAACCGGTTCAGCAACCGCAACGTCGCAGCGGCATCGGCCGAGCCGCCGCCAATGCCCGACGCGACCGGCAGCCGCTTGTCGAGATGGAGGCGGGCACCGCGCGTCACCTCCGACATTTCGGCAAGACGGTTGGCCGCCTGTAGGACAAGATTGTCCGTTTCGCTCAGCCCGTCGCCAAATGGCCCGCTTATTACCAGATCCAGACCATCTGCCGGCGCAACCGACAGCAGATCTCCCTCGTCGAGAAAGGCGAAGATTGTTTCGATCCGGTGATAGCCATCGGGCAGCCGCTTGCGAACATGGAGGGCCAGATTTATCTTTGCATGGGCGGTTTCGCTGTTCGTCATACCCAAAACTGGATGAGACATCAGGGCGATACTAGGTCGGGCATCAGGCCGATGTCGATTTTTCTGGCGAGACGCAGCAAATCCTCGTCCTCTGCAAATAATTTCGCCGATCTCCAGGCGTAACGCGCTTCATACAGCCGACCCACGGTCCAATATGCATCACCGAGATGTTCGTTGATCGTCGGATCCTGGGGCTGGCCTTCGAGGGCGCTCTCGAGATAGGTAACGGCCCGGTCATGGTCGCCGGTGAGGAAATAGGCCCAACCAAGAGAATCGATAATCGCCGGCGATGTCGAACGCAATTCATGCGCTTTCTTGATCGCCGCGATCGCCTCTTCCTCATTTTCCCGTCGCTCGAGCTGGGCATAGCCCAGATAGTTCAGGATCGTCGGCGAATTGGGCAGCAATTGATTGGCCTTTTGCAGGGACTCCAGACCCTCCGGCCAAATCCCGGCCTGTTCCTGCGCGCCGCCGAGAGCGAGCCAGTAACCGGCCATGGTCAGATCGGGCAGCTGCAGCTTTTCCCCCAGCGAGACGGCGGAGGTAAAGGATGTTGCCGCGCCCGCAAAATCGCCCTGCGCCTGCAGCGACTGGCCTTTCAAAATATAAAGCTCAGGAGCATCAGGACTATAGTCCAGCGCCCTGTCGATCTGAGCGAGGGCCTGATCATAACGCCTGTCGTTGACAAGACTCGCGATCTGCGAACTTAATGCCACCAGATAATAGGGGCTTTCAGCGGGAACCCGCGCAAATTGGGCTACTGCCAGATCGTGGTTGTCGGCTTCGGCATAGGCACGGCCCAGCGTCAGATATGCATAGTCCGACTTGCCTGCAATTCGTGCGCCCGCTTGCGCCATAACCTGAGACAGAAAATCGGCATGCTGGTCCACCAGGTCATTCGACAGCCGCTCGAAAAGAAAGGCAAGGCCGATTGATGGCGTGATCTTTTGCGCGACACCCTTTTTCTGGCCGGCCTCGATCTGTTGCAGCAATTTTCGTTCCGGTCCGGTCGTCCGCGCTTTCAAGATTTCCAGTGCCGTTGCCGCGTCATCAATCGCCCAGAAATGCCGGGCAGCCGCTACCCGTAACGGCCCCATGCGTGCTTCATTGCGCTGAACCAGTCCGACCAGAAGGCCGACCGCGTCGCTTTCCTGACGGCGCGCCAGATTGTTCAATATAAGCTGTTCTTCAAGATAATATTTGGCAGTCGTATCGGCCTGCGCCAGCGACAGCGTGGTCACATCCCGCCCTCTTGCCGTGGCCAGCCAAGCCTCCAGAAAGGGTTGCATGAACGCGAAATTCTTGAGTGCTTCCAGTTCGACGATCGCCAGATCGGCGCCGTTCCAGTCGCGCTGTGCAAAAGCCGCAGCAAATGGCAGCAGCGGCATTTCCGGATCCGCTTTGCCGCGCAACTGCAGCGTCCGGACGGCTTTTACGGCAAGATCGAAATCGCCCGCGTTGATGGCGCTGACAAAGGCCTTGCCCGCGAGCAGCTCGTTGTCGGGTTGCTCTTTCAGGCTTTCCGCATAAATCGCGGCGGCGGCTTGCGATTCATTGGATGATTCAGCAAGTCGCGCCGCGACGAAACGGTTCAGGGCCGAGGCACCATCGCCCCGGCTTGCCATCGCTGGTGAAACGGTCAGGCCAGCGACAAGCAGAGCACAAACACCAAGATTACATATTCGGATAATTTGGACCTCCGCCCCCTTCTGGAACAACCCAATTGATATTCTGGGACGGGTCCTTGATATCACAGGTTTTGCAGTGAACGCAATTTTGTGCATTGATCTGGAACTTCGGTTTACCGTCTTCATCCTCAATAAATTCGTAGACACCCGCCGGGCAATATCGGGCCGATGGTCCTGCGAAAACCGGCAAATTTACGTCGACCGGAATATTCGGGTCTTTCAACTGAAGATGGATCGGCTGATCTTCTTCATGATTGGTGTTGGACAGGAACACCGACGACAAGCGATCAAAGGTGATTTTCCCATCGGGCTTGGGATATTCTATCGGAACGCAATGTTCCGCGCGTTTTAGCCGTGACCAGTCAGGGTGCAATTTCATCGTGAACGGCATTTTGATCTTCAGATGCTCGGCCCACATGTTGATCCCGGAAAGGATCGTTCCAAGGAAGTCGCCATATTTCTCGACCGCCGGCAGAACATTGCGGACAACGCGCAATTCCTCACGGACCCAGCTATTCTCGTAGGCAGTACCATAAGCGCCCAGTTCGTCGCTCGTGCGGTCTGCATCAATCGCTTCATAAGCGGCTTCTGCGGCCATCATACCGGTCTTCATGGCGGTATGCGTGCCCTTGATCCGCGGGACATTTACGAAACCGGCAGAACAACCGATCAGGGCGCCGCCAGGGAAATATAATTTGGGTACAGCCTGGAAACCGCCGTCATTGATCGCGCGGGCACCATAAGAAACCCGTTTGCCGCCTTCGAGAATTTCGCGAATTTCGGGATGCAGCTTCCAGCGCTGCATTTCTTCAAATGGCGAGAGATAGGGGTTTTCATAGTTGAGCCAGGTTACAAAACCGAGCGCGACCTGATTGTCGGCCTGATGATAGAGAAAACCGCCGCCGTTTGCGCCGTCGCTGAGCGGCCAGCCTTGGGTGTGAATGACCCGGCCCAGCTTGTGCTTGGCGGGGTCAATGTCCCACAATTCCTTTATGCCCAGACCATAAATCTGGGGTTCGCTCTCCGCATCGAGCGCAAACTGGTTTTTCAATATTTTGGTCAGATGACCACGGGCGCCCTCGGCAAAAAATGTATATTTCGCATGCAATTCCAGACCCGGCTGGTAATCCGGTTTGTGGCTGCCGTCGCGGGCTACGCCCATATCGCCGGTGGCGACGCCCTTTACCGAGCCATCGTCATTGTACAATATTTCGGCGGCCGCAAAACCGGGAAAAATCTCGACACCCATATTCTCGGCCCGCTCGGCCAGCCACCGACACAGGTTGCCCAGCGAACCGGTATAGGTGCCCTTATTGTGCATGAATGACGGTGTCATGATATGCGGAAAGGAAATTTTCTTCTTCTTGGTCAAGATCCAGTGGTGATTCTCGGTCACCGGACTTTTTGCCAACGGACAGTCTTCATCGCGCCAGGCGGGGAACAGTTCATCCAGACCTTTGGGATCAATAACCGCACCGGAGAGAATATGCGCGCCGATTTCGGAGCCTTTCTCCAAGATGCACACCGAGAGGTCCTTGCCTGCCTCGTCGGCCAGTTGCTTGAATCGGATAGCGGCGCTGAGACCCGCGGGGCCACCCCCCACTATCACCAGGTCATAAGGCATTGACTCTCGTTCACTCATGTCGCTTTTCCTACAGTTCGTACTTTTATTCTCATCTACATTCGGTCTGTCGCAAACCGCAACCCTTTGGGCAGAAACCTGCTTTCCCGTCAATTGACCTATTCGTCAACTCATGACTCTATGCATAAATGAATTTAATCACCCCACCAACCGCTAATCCGTCCGCTGAGTCGATGATCCAGAGCTTGCAAAACTGGTGGTCCCTTGCTGGCGTTGAACTGGATTATGCCGATCAGCCATCCCCGCTTCTGGCACCGGTTGCCAAGGCCCCCGAGATTACCAATCCACCCGCCGCTTCCGTTACGACACGCGAACGGGAAGAACCCAAAATTCCGGTTCAACATATGCCGCTACCGGAAACGCATGGCGACTTTCTCGAATGGTTATCCGATAGCAGCGACCTGATCGAAGCAACCTGGTCGAAGCACAGAGTGTTACCCGAGGGCGTTCTCGAGCCGGAAGTCATGACCATTTCGGCGCTCCCGGAAAAAAACCGCAATGGCGACTTTCAACTGTTCAATTCGCATAATCAGAAGCTGCTGGACAGGATGCTGGCGGCAATTGGGTGTGATTCGCAAAAATCCTATTCGGCCACCCTTTCGGTATCGGCATCGATCGATGGCAGGATTGAGGAACAGCATTGGATGCCCCTGAAAACGCGGGTTTTACACCATATCGAACTGGTCCGTCCCAAGCGCGTGATCTGCTTCGGCGATCTTGCGGCGAAGATGATTTTTGGTGAAGATTTGCTGTCGGCACGGAAAAATAAGCAATTTATTAACCATGGTTCCTCCAAAACAGAGACGATCGTAACCTTCCATCCACGGATTTTGATCGAGCGACCATTGTTCAAAGCCGAAGCCTGGAAGGATCTGCAAATGCTGACAAGGATTTCTGCTCCGTGAAACTGAAATTTGCACTGACCGCCACTCTTTTCACCCTTGTTGCGTCGCCAGCGTTCGCGGATGATGGCGCGGTGCTCTACAATAGCGCGTCGATCGCCAAGGACATCCCCTCACAGCTAAAGCGCCAACAATCCGATCATTATCGAGCCCTTTTCTCGGCGATGAGCGCCAATCAGTGGGACACCGCGAAAAACCTGATGGACACGGCACCGAACGGACCGCTCAAGTCGATCGCACAGGCAGAATATTTTCTGGCAGCGAACAGTCCGCGGGCCGAACTGGGGCCGTTGCTGACCTTGGTCAACGAAGCGCCGCAAATACCGCAGGCCGCCCAATTGGGCCGTTTGGCGGAAAAACGCGGCGCGCAACTCTTGCCCAGCCTGCCACAACGACGCAATCTGTCGTGGGTGCCAGGGCCGCCCATCCGGTCCAAGCCCAAGGACGTAAATTCGGACAGTGCCGCGAATAATGTGCGGGGCCGGATCATCGACTTTATCAAGACCGACAATCCGGAAGGCGCGGAAGCGTTGCTCAACGCGAGCGCGGCCAATATGTCACCGGAAGGACGAACCGAACTGGAACAGCGGGTCGCATGGTCCTACTATATCGAAAATGACGATGCTTCTGCCCTGCGTCTCGCCAGACAGGCCCAAAATGGTGCCGGCGAATGGGTCGGTCATGCCAACTGGGTTGCCGGATTGGCTGCCTGGCGTCTGAACGATTGCCGGTCGGCCAGTAGTTCGTTCGAGATGGTCGGACGATCGGCCGACAATATCGATCTTAAAGCCGCAGGCCTCTACTGGAGCGCCCGTTCCGACCTGAAATGCGGGCAACCGCAAAAAGTGCAGGGGAAATTGCAGGCAGCCGCCCGTTTCGATGAAAGTTTTTATGGCATGCTCGCGGCGCAGACGCTGGGGATGACGCCCGCCCAGTCGGGAACCGCCACTTCATTCGAGAAATCGGACTGGCGCGCGCTGGAGCGGCATGAAAATGTCCGGGCCGCCATCGCGCTGGTCGAAATTGGTGAAGAGCAGCTGGCCGACGAAGTATTGCGGCACCAGGCCACCATCGGTCCGGATGCCGATCACCCTGCCCTGATCAAGCTCGCCCGCGAACTGGATCTGCCAAGAACCCAGCTGTGGCTGGCCCATAACGCACCACGCGGGATGAAACCGGACGCTCAGGCTCGTTTCCCCGCACCGAAATGGAAACCCGACGGTGGCTGGCGCGTCGATCCTGCGCTTATCTATGCGCACACTCTTCAGGAATCGGCCTTTCGCAGCAAGGTGGTCAGCCCGGCCAATGCGATTGGACTGATGCAGGTGCGTCCGGGCACGGCCGGAGACATTGCCCGCGCCAATGGCCTGCACTTCAAGGAATCCGATCTCTACCAGCCCTCGACCAATCTGGAATATGGCCAGTCTTATCTGGAATATCTCGGAAAATCGTCGATCACCAGCGGAAAGCTGCCAAAGATTGCAGCCGCCTATAATGCAGGTCCGGGCGCAGTGCAGCGCTGGAACACGGAAATAAAGGATAATGACGACCCGCTGCTGTTCATGGAAAGCATTCCCTATGTGGAAACCCGTGGCTATGTTTCGATCATATTGCGCAACTACTGGATGTACGAAAAACAGGCGGGCATCCAGTCTGCGAGCGCCCACGCGCTATCGCAAAATCAGTGGCCGCAATTTCCCGGTCATCCGGATGGCCGCAAAACCCAATTCACTTCCCGTTGAACTCCAGGGGCTAAACGCCCGACAATAAAAAGCCGGACAGTGATTTGCGCACTGCCCGGCTTTTTAATTAGCAAATGTTTTCCGCCTAGTAGCGATAATGGTCCGGCTTGAACGGGCCTTCGACCGGAACTCCGATATAATCGGCCTGTTCCTGGCTCAGCTTGTCCAGTTTTACGCCCAGCTTCGCGAGATGCAGTTCCGCGACCTTCTCGTCGAGATGCTTCGGCAGCACATAGACGTCATTTTCATATTGCTCGGGACGCAACCAGAGTTCGATCTGCGCCAGCACCTGATTGGTGAAACTGGCTGACATCACAAAGCTCGGGTGGCCGGTTGCGCAGCCCAGATTAACCAGTCGGCCCTGCGCGAGAACGATGAGCTTTTTACCGTCCGGGAATTTGACTTCATCAACCTGCGGCTTGATTTCCGTCCACTCCATATTTTTCAGAGCGCCAATCTGGATCTCGCTGTCAAAGTGACCGATATTGCAAACGATTGCACGGTCCTTCATCGCGCGCATGTGATCGACGGTGATGACATCCTTGTTTCCGGTTGTGGTCACGAAAATATCAGCCCGTTTCGTGGCCTCGTCCATGGTTACGACTTCAAAGCCCTCCATCGCCGCCTGCAGCGCACAGATAGGATCGATTTCCGTTACCAGCACGCGGGCGCCGCCGTTACGAAGCGACTGGGCCGAGCCCTTGCCGACATCACCGAAGCCTGCGACCGCGGCGACCTTGCCGGCGAACATGACGTCGGTGGCACGACGGATCGCGTCAACCAGCGATTCCTTGCAGCCGTAGAGATTGTCGAACTTCGACTTGGTCACACTGTCGTTGACGTTGATCGCCGGGAAAGGAAGCTTGCCGATTTTGGCCAGTTCATAGAGGCGGTGAACACCGGTGGTGGTTTCTTCCGAAACTCCCTTGATGGTTTCAACCGTCTTGGTCAGGTAACCGGGACGTTCGGCCAGGAAGCGGGTCAGGGTCGCAACAAAGACTTCTTCTTCTTCATTGCCGGGCGTGAACAATTCTTCCCCGGCTTCGACCCGGGCACCCCAAAGCGCGAACATCGTGGCATCGCCACCATCATCGAGAATGAGATTGCAGGTCTGGTCCGTGCCCCAGTCGAAAATCCGTTCGACATAGGCCCAATATTCTTCGAGCGTTTCGCCCTTGATCGCAAAAACCGGGGTTCCGCCGGCTGCGATCGCAGCGGCTGCATGATCCTGGGTCGAAAAAATGTTGCAGGACGCCCAGCGAACTTCCGCGCCGAGGTGGAGCAAGGTTTCAATCAGCACCGCCGTTTGAATGGTCATGTGCAGCGAACCGGTGATCCGGGCGCCTTTCAGAGGCTTGTCTGCGCCAAATTCTTCCCGCAAAGCCATCAGGCCCGGCATTTCGGTTTCGGCTATTTCAATCTCTTTGCGACCGAAATCGGCGAGGGAGATGTCCTTGATAACATAATCTTGGGTTGCGGTGGCCACGTCTTGTCTCCTTGAAAAACGAAATGCCGCACGGGCAATCCTGTGCGGCAACATGGCTTTTCAATAACGCTTCGCGGCCTCTGAAGCAAATATAAAGATGTCTTTATATTTGATATTTTGTGAGGCCGCTCTCCGGCATGCCGCAACAATCGAAAGGTCAGGCGCTGCCAAATCCGCTAGACAGCTTCGATGGGTCTATGCCCAAGGCGTTCCAGGCCATCAGCCATTTGTCGCCCGAGCCTGTTTCGTATAGCCAATCAGGATGCCCTTCGGCGATTGTCCAGCCATTCTGGGTCAGTTCGCTTTCCAGCTGTCCTTCGCCCCACCCGGAATAGCCAAGCGCGATGACCCATTGTTCAGGACCGCGCCCCTGTGCAATCGCTCCGAGCATATCGATCGAACTGCTGAGGCCCCAGCGGTCCCCGACCTGCAATGTATCCGACATATTGATATCGAGACTGTGGAGGATGAAACCGCGCTGTGTTTCCATCGGACCACCCAGAAAGACATCGCAGTCCGGAGCGGCGGCCGGATCAATATCGAACTGCCGGAGAATATCGTGGAAACTGATACCCTCCACCGTCTCGCTGATGTTGATGCCCAAAGCACCATTTTCATCATGGGAACAGATTGCCACCACCGATCGGGTAAAGCGTGGATCCGCCATTCCTGGTGTGGCGAGAAGAAATTGTCCGGAGAAAAAGACGGGATCATGCATCGGCATCAGCATAGCAATGCAATTATCCGCTGCCCATGGTAAAGTTCATCATGCAGTTGTTTAGCCGATTTGTTTGCGCGCTTGGCTTGCAATTTCACGCGCCTGTCACCACTAAGGTCAACAGAGGCAAGCGTTCTCAGCCCAATCAAAAAAAGGAGCAGAAAAATGATCAATAAAGGCGACAAAATTCCCGAAGTGAATCTGGTCAAGGCGACCGCAGACGGCCCGCAGAAAGTTAGCTCCAGCGAATATTTCGCCGGCAAGAAAGTGGCTTTGTTCTCGGTCCCCGGCGCGTTCACGCCGACCTGCTCCGCCAAACATCTTCCCGGCTATGTCGAGAAAGCCGCTGAACTCAAGGCAAAAGGCGTAGACGAAATCGCTTGCACCGCGGTCAACGATGCATTCGTCATGGGTGCATGGAACGATGCATCGGGTTCCGAAGACGTGACCATGCTCGCCGATGGCAATGGCGATTTCGCCGAAGCAGTTGGCCTCACCATGGATGGTTCCGGCTTCGGTCTGGGCCAGCGCGGCCAGCGTTTTTCGATGATCGTCAATGACGGCGTCGTCGAAGAACTGAACGTCGAAGCACCGGGCGACTTCAAGGTCAGCGCGGCAGAATATATGCTCGACCAACTTTAAGCCAAATATCAATTTGAAAATCCGGCGGGAACATATGTTCCCGCCGGATTTTTATTGCCTACCATCCGCAGGACTTGCCCTTATTCTCTTCCTTCAGCCAGTCCATCAGCGGCGCGAAATAGCTGATCATCGCCGTGCCATCCATTTCCCGTGTACCGGTAAAGGCTTCGAGGGCATCGGGCCACGGCTTGGACGCGCCCATTTCCAGCATCGCGTTCAGCTTCGCGCCGACCTGTTTGTTGCCATAGAAAGAGCAGCGGTGCAGCGGGCCTTTCCATCCGGCTTCATCGCAGGCAGCCTTGTAAAACTGGAACTGCAGGATGCGGGCGAGGAAATAGCGTGAATAAGGGGTGTTGCCCGGAATATGATATTTGGCACCGGGATCGAAGGCATCGGCGGGCCGGTCAACCGGCGGCGTGATACCCTGATATTCCCGCTTCAGGTCATGCCATGCGGTCGTATAGTCGGCAGGCTGTATGCTGCCCTGAAACACACCCCAGCGCCATTTGTCGACCAGCAGGCCGAAGGGCAGGAAGGCGACCTTGTCCATCGCCTGACGCAGCAACAGACCGATATCCTTGTCGGCGCTCGGCACCTTGTCGGCGTCAAGCAAGCCGACCTGAACCAGATATTCCGGCGTGATCGACAGGGCGACCATATCGCCGATCGCTTCATGGAAGCCGTCATTGGCACCGTCGAGATGGAGATAGCTCTGCTTGTTATAAGCGCGCTGGTAATAATTATGGCCCAGTTCGTGGTGGATGGTGGTGAAGTCATCGCCATTCACCTTGATGCACATCTTGATCCGGATATCGTCAACATTGTCGATATCCCAAGCGCTGGCGTGGCAGACCACTTCGCGATCCGCCGGTTTGGTGAACAATGATCTTTTGTAAAAGGTGTCCGGAAGCGGGTCGAAGCCGAGCGAGGAGAAAAAGCCCTCGCCTGCCTTGACCATCTTCATCGCGTCATAATCCTTGGAAATCAGCAATTCGGTCGTGTCGAAGCCGATGTCTCCGGCCCCTTCCGGTGCGACGATATCGTAGATATTGCCCCATTCCTGCGCCCACATATTGCCGAGCAGATCGGCCCGGATCGGTCCGCTTGCAGGCTGTACTGCGTCGCCATATTTTTCGTTGAGCTTGTCGCGGGTATAGCAGTGGAGCTGGTCATAGAGCGGTTTGACCTGCGCCCATAGCTTATCGGTCAGCTTGGCGAAATCATCGGCAGGCATGTCATAGCCGGAACGCCACATCGCACCGACGTCGGCAAAACCGAGTTCCTTGGCGCCTTCATTGGCGATCTCGACCATCCGCGCATAGTCATCCTTCATCGGCGCGCCGACATTGCTGTGCCAGCTTTCCCACATTTCGGAGAGTTCTTCGGGGTTGCGATTGGTTCCCATAGCGGCCTCGATGTCGGAGCCGTTGATTTCCTCACCATTCAAAGTGCCCTTGCCTTTGCCGTAGGCCGAGTTGAGCTTGGTAGCGATCTCGTTCAGTTCGGTTGCCGCGCCTTCCGTCGTCGGCGCAGGAAGCACGATCCCGCCGCGCAATTTGTCCAGCTTGCGACGAGTGACCGCATCAAGGCCTTTGACATTATTATACCGGGCAGCATCGAGTGCGGCCTGTACCGACATCGTGGTCCCTTCGGCTCCCACCTTGGCAGCCAGCGCATCGGTATCGTCGGTGATGAAATTCGCATTGATCCAGTAGGTCCGCGCGGCATCGGTCGAAAAGTCGAACAGCTTCTTTTCGGTTTCATCGACGAATTTCCTGGCATCGGCGGCTGTCGGCGCAGCGCTTGTTTCCATAGCATCATTCTCTTGATCCCCGGCCCATGCCGGAGTTGTCAGCGCCATGGTGGCGATTGCGACGATCGAAGCAGCGGTTTTCATATTGTCATCCTCAGCATTGGTTATTTTGGTTGGAATTGAAACTTTATTGGCTGCCGGTCAAGTCCGCGTTTCGCGCCATCGCCAGACAAGCGCGACCAGCATCATAATGGTACCGACAATCCAGGCGATGACTTTCACCGGTTTTACCAGCGCCGCCGTGGCGGCGAGCATGTCGCTGCCCTGCCCGCGGACAAGCTGGATCAGCTGGCTGACGGTTTCAATATAATCGGTCAGGCCAAAGAGAAAATAGACCAATACGCAGAGCAAGCCGATTTTCTTCAGCGTTGGTGATTTGGCGCGCTGCCAGAGGAGTCGTCCGCCGATAATCCCGCCGGACATATAGAGGGTGATGAATATGAGGTCGGCGATCATGCCCCAGCGCGCGAGATCCAGCACGCCGGCATCGGCCCAGCTTTGCTGGATCGCGTTCACCGTTGCCGCCGTAGCAGCACTTTGGTGATCCAATATTCCGTTGGGAGCGACAGATGTTTGGAGCACCCCGCCTGATACAACCAGATAGATAAACAGCGCCATGCCGCCGCCCCAGAATATCCAGAAATTGCGCCAGTTGTACAAGCTCGCCATAATTCCTCCTATTCGGTCAGAAAGCGCAACATCTCCTGCCCCATTTCTGTTTTGGTAACACTGCTCATATGGGTTCCGGGAATGACCACATGCCGCCCCTGGGCCAGAAGCGCCGCCAGTTTCTCGGGATCCCCGTTGTCACGATCTTCCGAACCGCAGAGCACCAGGACGGGCATTTCAATAGCCGACAATGCCTCCGGTTCCAAATCAGCGAAGGTCCGGAGCAGATGGGACGCCGCAACCGGATCGACCTTCTGGCTTTTCATGAACTGGATCGCCATCCAGTGCGGATCGCCCCGCTTGGCCGTGTCCCTGAGCCGGATTGCTTGCTGAAAAAACTCTTGACGCCGTGCCCATCCGGACAGTCCTTCCAGTCCCATGCCCGCCAATATAGCCTTGCCCGGCTCCGCACCGGTGACGAGCAGCTTGGCCGTCGTCCGCGCGCCGAGCGAGAAGCCGCCCAGATCATAATCGTCGAGTTGCAGATGCGCGATCAGTGCCAGCACATCCTTGACCAGGACATCCTCGGGATAAGCCGCAGGATCATGTGGCGCCGCGCTTTCGCCATGGGCGCGCAGATCGGGCATGATCACCCGGAACCCGGCATCCGCCAGCGTCTGCGCATGACCAAATTTGATCCAATTGGTATGGGCATTGGAGAACAGGCCATGGAGCAGGATCACCGGACGGCCTTCGCCCATTTCATGGATTTTGAGCTTTACCCCGTCAAAGGATGAAAAATCCCATTTTTTTGCGGTCATCGATTGACTTTCATCATCCAAAGTTCGTCAAAGTTCAGGCCAAGGAACGGTTTTTCGTGACGCGGATTTTCATTCAATGGGGTCGCCACGAACAGAATCGCTTGCCAGCAAATATATATGGCCGTGAGCCCAGCCTAGTGATTTAACCCGATGTAGGAAAGCGCCGAAAACCTAGCGCTTCTTCAATCCCTTCTGTTCCATCCGCCAGACCGCCAGTTCAATCCGGTCCTGCCCGAAAAATGGCTCGCCATCGAACACCAGAGTCGGCACGCCCCAGTGGCCTGCTGCTTCCAGTGCAGCCTGATTCTCGGCAATTTCCGCGTCCAGCCCTTCGGCCTGGGTTGAGGCTTCAACCTGAAGTTCGGTCAGATCAAGCCCGGCTCGCTCCGCTGCCTTTTCCAGATGGTTCCCTTCATGCCAGCCAGCGGTTCCGCCCCAGATCAACTGGGAAACCTCATTGGCAAATTCGAGCCCCTTGCCGCGCCGCGACGCCGCCTGCCCCATCCGGGTCAGTTCAAAAATATAGGGCTGTTCGGCGGCGATCTTGCGGGTCGCTATATCCTGCACGATCGGATCGGGATTTGGTGGTGCCATCGGGATCCCCATATACTGGGCAACCCGGAATATATCCTTGAACACATAGCCCAGCCAGTTGGGATGGTTTTTCTCGAAAAAATCCGGTTCGCGGATCGCCAGCGGATAAACGAAACGCTGGTTGATCTGCAGGTCATATTCCTGCGTGAGCGCTACATAACGCCGGGTCGCCAGATAGCTGTAGGGCGAACGGAACGACCAATATACGTCTGCTTTCAATGTCATGGCGATATCGTACCGTCGATTGCAATCTTCGCAAGCCTAATAATTTGCGATTAGTAAGCATTGCTATTATATCTCCACTTATGAGCGAAACCATCGGCTTTCTGATCCATGATACGGCGCGCATGTTCCGCAGGGAACTGAACGAGCGCGTAAGGCATAGCGGCGTCACCGCAATGCAATGGCGCCTGCTTGCCTATCTCGCCCGCAACGAGGGAAGCAACCAGAGCAAGCTGGCGGAATTTCTGGAGGTCGAGCCGATAACCCTGTCCCGGATGATCGACCGGCTAGCCGACGCAGGAATGCTCAGCCGCCGTCAGGATCCGGATGACCGCCGTGCATGGTGCCTTTATCTCGAGGATAAAGCCTTGCCGCTCATTGATGAATTGCGCACGGCCTCCGCACTACTGGCCGATGAAGCGCAGGACGGACTGAGTGCCGATGAACGCGCGCAACTGGCCGGACTGGTCGAACGCATACGCCAGAATTTGTCGCGCAAGGCATGTGATACGAAACAACCGGAGCAGGGAGCCTGATGGACATGCTAGAATCCCAGAATATTTCCGAACATGATGATAGCCCCGAACCCCTGTCTGACGATGATCAGGACAGAACCGCTATCGGCGATAGCCCTCCCGCCCGGGCGAAACGCCGCTGGGGACGCTGGCTGGTCATGGCGAGCGTGCCGCTGGCCCTGATTGCCATCGCCGGATATTTCTGGCTGATCAGCGGACTGAGCGTGTCGACCGACAATGCCTATGTCCAGCAGGACCAGGTTTCCGTTGCCGCCGAAGTGGGTGGCAGGATCATCGAGGTGAATGTTGGCGAGAATGACATGGTCAAGCAAGGCGATATCCTGTTCCGGATCGACCCTGCACCTTTCGAAATCGCCCTTGCCCAGGCCAATGCGGCCATTGCAAGTGCGGAAGTGCAGGTCGCGGCCTTGCGGACCAGCGCCAGCGGAAGCGATGTTGATATCTCTGCAGCACGGGAGAATATCGGCTTTGCCGAGGTCACTCTGGAGCGCCAACGCGCGCTGATGGCGCGGGGTTTCACGACCAAAGCTGCCTTTGATGCAGCCGAGCATGCCGTCAAACAGGCACGCGAAGAACTGCGGCAGGCCCAGGCCGACGCAGCGGAAGCCCATAGTCTGGCCGCCAATGCCCGTTCCATGCCCGGCGAAAATCCCGCCATCGCAGCGGCAAGAGTCCAGCGGGAACAGGCCCAGTTGAACCTGTCCCGTACCGTCGTGCGGGCGCCGTCCTCGGGCCGCGTGGCCCAGGCGGACCGTCTCCAGATCGGCCAGATGATGGTCAGCGGATTGCCGGCCCTCACGATTGTGGCGGACCAGAAAAGCTGGGTCGAAGCCAATTTCAAGGAAACCGATCTGACCGAGATGAAAGTGGGGCAAAAAGCCGAAATAAGCTTTGATGCCTATCCGGATATCAAGCTGAAAGGCCATGTCGAAAGCATCGGTGCCGGCACCGGCAGCGAATTTTCGGTTCTTCCCGCACAAAATGCAACCGGCAACTGGGTCAAGGTAACCCAGCGGGTGCCCGTCCGCATTGCGATTGATGATCCCTCCCCCCGTCCGCTGATCGCAGGACTGTCGGCCGAAGTGACCGTCGATATCCGCTCCAAGGGCAAATAAATGGCATCCGCCGCCGCTGCTGCCGACGATTTCAGACCGGAAATCAGCATCACGCCCCTGAACCGCGCGCTTTTGACCGTTGCAGTCATGGGCGCTTCGATCATCCAGATTCTCGACTCGACGATCGCCAATGTTGCGTTGCCGCATATGCAGAACAGCCTCGGCGCGTCGCTGGACACGGTAACCTGGGTACTCACCAGCTATATTATCGCCTCCGCTATCGCCATGCCGATCACCGGCTGGCTCGCCGACCGGATCGGCGGCCGTCAGCTTTTTCTGATTTCGGTTGGCGGCTTTGTCCTGGCATCGATGCTCTGCGGGCTGGCCACCAGTCTCGAAGAAATGGTTGCCTTCCGTGTTTTGCAGGGCATCAGCGGCGCCTTCATAGCACCGCTTGCGCAGACCGTCATGCTCGACATCAATCCACCGGAACGGCATGCCCGTGCGATGGCGATATGGGGCATGGGGATCATGATCGGACCGATCATGGGTCCGATCATCGGCGGCTGGCTGACGGAAAATTATAGCTGGCGCTGGTGCTTTTACGTCAACGTTCCGATCGGAGCCGCGACCATCGCGGCGCTATGGGCGCTCTTGCCCGAAAAGCCGGTGTTCCGGCGAAAGTTCGATCATCTCGGCTTCTGGGCGCTTGCCGTCGGACTGGGCAGTCTCCAGCTGCTGCTCGACCGGGGCACCCAGCTTGACTGGTTTGACAGTTGGGAAATCCGTATCGAAACGGCGATTGCCATCGCCGCATTCTGGGTTTTCGCGGTGCAGATGGCGACATCGAAAACCGCATTATTCGCGAAGGAAATGCTGACCAACCGCAGCTTTGCCACCAGCCTGTTCTTCATGATCGTCATCGGCGTCGTGATGTTCGCCAATATGGCGCTGCTCCCCCCGATGATGCAGAATCTCTACGGCTATCCGGTCATCGATACCGGTCTGCTGCTGGCGCCGCGCGGCGTCGGCATCCTGCTCAGCATGGCGGTCGCCGGAAGGCTGGTCGGGAAAGTCGATGCCCGTCTTCTCGTCGGCACCGGGTTTTCCATTGCCGCTTTTTCGATGTGGCAGATGAGCCAGTGGTCGATGGAGATGGACTGGCGTCCCTTTGTGGTCAGTGGTCTGGTCCAGGGAATGGGCATGGGCCTGGTGTTCATCCCCCTGAATACCCTGGCCTTCGCTTCCCTGCCACCGCATTTGCGCACCGACGGGTCGAGCCTGCTCAACCTGTTCCGCAGCATCGGCGCGTCGGTCGGCATCTCGGTTGCCTCTGCCTTTCTTGGCAGGAATATCCAGACCAGCCACAGCGACCTCGCATCCCACCTGACCGGCTCGACAATCAACAATATCGATGCCAGCACCGCCGACCGGTTCCAGGGCCTGGGAGACCAGGCACTGATGATGGTCGACGCGCTGGTCAACAAACAGGCGGCGATGATCGCCTATCTCGACGATTATTGGGCGATGATGTGGATCACCATCGCCGTCATTCCACTGGTTCTGCTGTTGCAGAAACCCAAGCCCGGAGCCGAAGCCGCACCCCTGATGGAGTGACTAGCCCTTTTTCAGATGCTTGCGGCCCAGCAGTTCCGCGATCTGCACGGCATTGAGCGCCGCGCCCTTGCGGAGATTGTCGCTGACGCACCAGATGTTCAGGCCGTTTTCGACCGTCGGATCTTCCCGCACGCGGCTGATGAAGGTCGCGCCGTCGCCGACACATTCGACCGGGGTGACATAGCCTTCGTCCTCGCGCTTATCGACCAGCATGATGCCGGGCGCATCACGGAGGATTTTCTGCGCGTCTTTTGCGGACAGTTCCTTTTCGAATTCAATGTTGATCGATTCGCTGTGACCGACAAAAACCGGAACACGGACGCAGGTCGCGGACAGCTTGATCTTCGAATCCAGAATTTTCTTGGTCTCGACCACCATCTTCCACTCTTCCTTGGTCGAACCGTCGTCGAGGAACACGTCGATGTGCGGGATCACGTTGAACGCGATCTGCTTGGTAAAGACGTGATTTTCCTTGGGGTCGCCGACGAAGATGGCGCGGGACTGTTCAAACAGTTCATCCATGCCGCCCTTGCCCGCGCCGGACACCGACTGATAGGTCGAGACAACGACACGCTTGATGATCGCCGCATCGTGCAGCGGTTTCAGCGCGACAACCATCTGTGCGGTCGAACAATTGGGATTGGCGATGATATTGCGCTTGGTATAGCCGCTGATCGCTTCCGGGTTCACTTCCGGCACGATAAGCGGCACGTCGGGATCCATGCGATAGAGCGAGCTGTTGTCGATGACGACACAGCCAGCGGCAGCGGCTTTGGGCGCATATTCCTTTGTCGGTCCCGAACCGGCAGCGAACAAGGCCATGTCCCAGCCTGAAAAATCGAAATTCTCGATATTCTGGACCTTGAGCATCTTGCCGGTATCGCCAATCTCGATTTCGCTGCCCTGCGACCGCGATGATGCGACAGCGGCGATCTCGTCATAAGGAAATTCGCGCTCTGCCAGAACGTTCAGCATTTCGCGTCCGACATTGCCCGTGGCGCCGACAACTACAATTTTGTAACCCATGAAACTTTTCCCGTGGCTGATATGAAAACAGCCGGCTTTCCTGGTGGGGAGAACCGGCTGTTTGAAACTGTTATGAAGCGTATTTTATTTTGCTTCAGTGCCTTTCGTAGGCTGGTTCAAACGGCGTTCCGCAATACGAGCGCGCTTACCGGTGAGACCACGAAGATAATAAAGCTTCGCACGACGCACGATACCGCGGCGAACCACGGTAATGCTTTCAATATTCGGGGAGTAAAGCGGGAACACACGCTCAACGCCTTCGCCGAACGACATTTTGCGTACGGTGAAATTGGAGCCCATGCCGCGACTGGTCCGTGCGATGCACACACCTTCGTAATTCTGGGTACGAACGCGTTCGCCTTCAACGACGCGAACACCGACGCGCACTGTATCGCCAGCACGGAATTCGGGAACTTCTTTCGAAGCAACAAATGCGTCTACCGCTTCTTTTTCCAATGTTTGAATCAGGTTCATGACCTATTCCTTATCTTTATCTTTTTCCTGCGCACCAGAGGGCGACTGATCCGGAGCGTCCCTGTGACGCTCCCATAAATCCGGCCGCCTTAGCCGTGTATCTTCCTCTGCCCTTTGTTTCCGCCAAGCAGCTATTTTCGCATGATCCCCCGATCGCAAGACTTCAGGGACCATACGCCCTTCCCATATTTGAGGTCGGGTATATTGCGGATATTCCAGAATTCCGTGTTCGAAACTCTCTTCATCTCCGCTAGAAGACGCGCCCATTACCCCGGGAAGCAGCCGAATGCAAGCATCTAAAAGCACCAGGGCGCCCATTTCTCCGCCGGAAAGCACATAGTCGCCGATCGAGACTTGCTCGATATCGCGCCCCTCGAACAGGCGCTCGTCAAATCCTTCAAAACGGCCGCAGATTATGGTGACGCCGGGACCGGCTGCGATTTCGCGGACACGCGCCTGTGTCAGCGGTTTTCCGCGCGGGGTCATGGCGAGGATGGGGCCGGTTGGTGGGGTCACCGTTCGTCCCCGGACTTGATCCGGGGTTGTCGAAGCATCGCTCTCCGCCG
>CAJQNR010000070.1 GCA_905479715.1 uncultured Sphingorhabdus sp. | reverse complement strand
TCGCAATGCGCCAGAGAGGCGGCTGCTTGTCTGTGTGGGGAGGGAACGAACCGGGATGCCGGTTTAATCCATTTTATTATAAAAAAACTGCGATTGACCCGGCAAGCTACCCAAATCAGTAATGGATGCGGGTGCCGGTCGGATCCTCTATGTACGATGGAGCATTTCTCGGAGTGAGAAAATGGATTTTGCGATTGGGAAAGTCGATTGCCACCTGATCGAATTTTCGCAGCACATCCATGCCCATCAATAAGGTCGGTTTGTCAGCCAGTCCGAAACGTTCAAACGGTGGCGCATCGGCGAATGCAACCAGCAGGCTGGAGAAGCGGGCGCGACCGATACGAAATTCGCGTAATCTCCCGAATTCCACGCCCAGAGTTTCTCCGGTGACCGCGATCAGCAGATTGTCATCACCCAATTCTTTGGCGCGTCTCTGCAGTCGCTTCTGTAGTGCCCTGTTGCCGATCGAAACCTGGGCACCGCTATCGATGATAACATTGACCTTGATACCGGCAATTGTCGCATCGGTAAAAATCAGCTGGCCGGAGCGCCGCTTGGCGGTCACCACGATTTCCCGCGACTTTGGTCTGCTGCGCGCTTGATCAGTATCTTCGATGGTGATCTGATTGGTGACAAAATCGAATAATATGCGCTGGTCCTGCAAACCGTCGAGTCCCAAAATGCCGTCCGCTCCGATGTGACGGGCGGCGAGGACCGGCGAAATCAGGCCTTCATAGCTTTTCTGGCCCAAAGTCAGCCGCGGCACATAGACCATGTCGACCATCGAGGTACCGGCGATACTCATCAACTGGGCCGGTTCTTCGCCATCCAGCGCCAATTGGTCGGCGATCCTGCGTGAAATCACGGTGCGTTCGGCACCGGTATCGATGACAAAGGAAAAAGGTCCGCTGCCTTCAATGCTGACCGGTACAGTCATCCGTTCGGCGCGATCCTGATCGATATCGACAATTTCGCTTGCAGGGTTTGGCAGGCTACTCGGCGTCACCGGCTGACCGAAAGGAACCGGATAGGCCATCGTCAGCGCCGACGCCAGGATAGCGGGAGTCATGCTGGTCAAAAAGGCAGGCATATTATCTCCGATCTGTTTGCCCCGGACCATGACAGTCTAGCATATCCGGCTCCGAATTGCCGCAACTATAGCACAAAACATCATTCTGACTCGACCAACAACGCCACTAGGCACCTTCCGGCAGCAGGAAGTAAATTTTTCGGTTGGCAAAATCGATCGCCAACCGGTCAAATTGGCGCAAGGCATCCATGCCGAGAAACAGCGCCGGTTTCTTGTGCAGTTTCAAGGCCTTGAACGGCGCAATATCCGCGAACGCGATCGGAATGATGCCAAAGCGAGCGCGGCCGATCAGCAATTCCTCCGCGATGGCATAATCGGCCATGATCGAGCGCCCGGTAATGTCGACGAGACTGGTTTGCACGATTTCGGAGGGTCTCAGCCGCAACCGTTTTTGCAGCGCCTTGTTGCCGATGGAAAGTTCGCCGCCGGTGTCGATAATGATACTGGTCTTCACTCCGGCAATCGTCGCGTTGGTGAAGATCAGCTGCCCGGACCGTCGCCGTGCCGTCACCACGATTTCACGGCGCGAGTGGCTGCGCAGCTTCTTATTCGTGTCCTCGACCGAGATATGCTTGCCGACAAAATCGAACAATATCCGTTGTCCCTGCAGGCTGTCGAGGCCGAGAACGCCGTCTGCTCCGATATTGGCGGTGCGAAAAGTGGGGGAAATCAGACTGTCATAGCTGCGTTTGCCGAGAGTCAGGCTGGGAACGAAGACGGTCTGAACGACCGTGGTGCCAGCCAGCGCGACAATGGTGACCTCATCTTCAATATCCAGCGCCAGCGCACCGGCGATCTCTTTGGAGAGGATCGTTCTTTGCGAGGCTGTGTCGATGATAAATTCAAAAGGTCCGCCATCCGCGATGGTGACGGAAACGGTCATCCGTTCGACCCGGTCCTTTGCAATGGCAATCTGTTCGGCATCGGGATTGAGGAACTGCTCGGGCAGGCTATCGGCAATGATCGCCTCGGTTTCGGGTTCAACCGGGTCGGGCGCTGCCAACTGGGTCGCAAACAGCGACGCGCAGAGGGGGAACAGCATTGTCGAACCAGCCATATGATCACCTTAGGCCAAAAATCGTGCCGTTCCTAATCTCCCGCAACGGGCCAGCGCATTCTAGTCGATCTTCATGGCTTCGTTGATCAAGGATTCGGCCTCGATCAGCAGCGCGTCATCGGTTGCTCCCTGCGCGACATGTTCGCGGCCGATCATTACCAGTACCGGCACCGCCAGCGGACTGACCCGCTCCAGATCGACATGAATCAGCGAATCCGCCGCCCGGTCGAGCAGATCGCCCAGTCGCCCGACATCGGTCATCCGGGCCCGCGCGTCGGCCCAGGCGGCCTGCATCAGCAAATGATCCGGCTCATATTTGCGCAATACGTCGAAAATCAGGTCGGTCGAGAAGGTGACCTGCTTGCCGGTCTTGCGCTTGCCCGGATGCTGCCGCTCGACCAGACCGCTGATCACCGCGACCTCGCGAAAGGCACGCTTGAGCAGATGCGATCCCTCGATCCAGTCGAAAAATTCCTCCTCCAATATGTCGGCGCTGAACAGGGGGGCGGGATCGGTGACCGGCTCGACGCTGTAACAGGCGAGCGCATAATCATTGGCGACAAAGCCAACCGGCTTGAGGCCGCGATCCTCCATCCGCCGGGTCAGCAGCATACCGAGCGACTGGTGCGCGTTCCAGCCCTCAAAACTGTAGCAGACCATATAATGGAGATTCTTGTGCGGAAAGGTCTCAACCAGCAACTGCCCCGGCTCAGGCATGACCGAGCGATGGTCCTGCATTTCCAGCCATTCGCGGACATCATCGGGAAAGCGCGCCCATCCCGCGCGGTCAGTCAGAAAACCCCGCACCCGGTCCGACAGGTGCGTGGTCAGCGGCAGTCTCGCGCCCATGTAACTCGGGATCATCGCCGCTTTCTTCGCCGCGCGGACAATCATATCACTACTATCCATCTTGATCAGCTCGAGACTCAACCCGGCAAAGAAAAACGTGTCGCCGACAGACAGCATGGCGGCAAAGCCTTCCTCGACCTTGCCGAGGTTGCGGCCATTCCTGAAGCGGACATTCATCATCGCCGCATCGACGATGATTCCGGCGTTGAGCCGGTGCTGGGCGGCAAATTTCGGATGGGTCAGGCTCCAGACACCCTCCCGATCGCGCCGTAGCCGCTTGAACTTGTCATAGGCTTTCAGCGCATAGCCGCCATCGCGGGTGAAATTCAGCACCCGCTCGAATTGCTCTTTCGACAGGGCGCTATAGGGCAGGGCCGATTGCACCTCGTCGAGTAGATCATCTTCCTGAAACGGGCCGGCGCAGGCGCAGCTCATCACATGCTGGGCGAGCACGTCAAGCCCGCCGGCGCGAAACGGTTCGCCATCGCGGCGCCCTTCATTGACCGCATCGAGCGCCGCCTGCGCCTCGAGATATTCAAAGCGGTTGCCGGGTACGAGCAGCGCCTTGGACGATACGTCCAGCCGGTGGTTGGCGCGGCCGATCCGCTGCAGCAGCCGGGAAGAGCCCTTGGGCGCGCCCATCTGGATGACGCAATCGATATCGCCCCAGTCGACCCCGAGATCGAGCGAGGCGGTGCAGACCAGAGCCCGCATCCGGCCTGACGCCATGGCCTCCTCGACCTTGCGCCGCGCTTCCTTTGACAGGCTGCCGTGGTGAATCCCGATGGCGAGATTACCCTCGTTGATATCCCACAATTTCTGGAAGGTATATTCGGCCAGAAACCGCGTGTTGCAGAAGACCAATGTCATCCGGTTGCGGCTGATCTGCTCGATCACCTGCGGGATCGCATAGGTCCCGGCATGGCCCGACCAGGGCACGCGCACCGAATCCCCTTCCGGCGTCTCGGGCAGCATGATCGACAGGTCGGCCGGTGCGCCCTCCGCGCCGAGCACATGGGTGACGCTGTCGATATCACCATAAGGGGCGAGCCAGGCGCGGAAATCATCCGGCTCGGCGACCGTCGCCGACAAGGCGACCCGCTGCATATCCGGCGCAATTTTCTGCAGCCGCGCCAGCGACAGGGCGAGCAGGTCGCCGCGTTTGCCGGTGGCAAAGGCGTGGACCTCGTCGATCACCACCCGCCTGAGACCGGCGAACAGGGTGAAGCTCTCCGGCTGGCTGAGCAGCAGGTTGAGCGATTCCGGCGTGGTCAGCAATATCTGCGGTGGTTTCACCCGCTGGCGCGCCTTGCGACCGGCCGGCGTGTCGCCGCTGCGCGTCTCGACCGTGATCGGCAGCCCCATGTCCGCGATCGGCGTCAGCAGGTTGCGCTGGACGTCCACGGCCAGCGCCTTGAGCGGCGAGATATAGAGCGTGTGGAGCCCATCCGGCTCACCCTGAGCTTGTCGAAGGGCCGGTTGCGCCAGACCCGATGCCGCAACAGGTTCAGCATGACCAGACGTGTCATGCTCCCGTTCAATCAGATCAATCAGAGTCGGCAAAAACCCCGCCAATGTCTTGCCCGCCCCCGTCGGCGCGGTCAGCAGGGCATGGCGGCCCGCCTTCGCTGCTGCAAGCATCTCGCGTTGATGCGGCCGTATCGCCCAGCCACGCGAAGCAAACCAGTCGGTCAGGATGGGCGGGATTTCTCCAGGGGCCATATCGCGTATAGGGCGCTCTATTGCTTCAGTTCCGCCATCAGCCCGAACAGCTGCACCACATCCGGCGCAGACATATCGCCGCTATATTCGCGGTAAAGCGTCGCAACATTGACCGCGATCCGTTCGCTGTCGCCCCAGCTGGAAAAATCGCCGAGTCTTATGTCATGCGCGGCATCGCGGACCGACAGACCCGCATCGAAACGCTTGCGTGCTTCCTGATCGATATAGCGCAGATAATCCTGCACCCGCCGGACGCCGTGAACATCGGTGATCGGGCCATGGCCCGGCACGATGGTTTCGGCCCTGAGATCGATGATCCGGTCACAGGCGGCAATCCAGTTGGAGACCGGCCCCGCCCACATGATCGGCGTGCCTTCGATGAACAATATGTCGCCGGTAAAGACGGTCTTGTCGCCCGGAACATGGACCAATATGTCACCCGATGTATGCGCCGGACCGACTTCGACCAGGTCGACCCTCTTGTCCCCGACTTTCAGACTGTGCTCGCCGCTGAACGTTTGTGTTGGCGCTTTTTCCGCGACATCGGTAAAATCGAAACTGCCGAAAATATCGACCAGATATTGTCCTGCCGGCCCCATGGCCCGCGCCTGCGCCATGATCGCGGCAAGCGCGCTGGCGGGCAGCTCGGACATTTCTCGGGCGCTGGCTTCCGAAGCAATGACCTCGGCCTTGTGACAGCAGCCATTGCCATGGGTATGGTCGCCATTGGCATGGGTATTGACGATCACGCCAATATCATCCGCGCCGACCCCGGCTGCATCCGCCATGACGTCAAGCATTGCGCGGGTCAGGCTGGCGTCGAACAATGTATCGACGAGCAATGATTGTCCGCCATCGGTGATCAGACCGGCGTTGGACCAGCCCCAGCCGCCATCGGGCTGGAGATAGGCGTAAAGGCCGTTGCCGGTTTCATGCAGTCCTTTTTCAAAGGGAATCGCTGTCATCGTCTCTCCCGCCATTTTGCCATCTGTGGTTCATTGTTGCAGTTTTCAAAAGATTTGAACAGAGACGCCGCACAAGATGACTTATATTGTCGCGTGTGTGCCTGATCCTTGCCCGTTCCGGATTATTCCCGTATCTGCTGGCCAGGAAATATAAATATGGTCGCGGTAGCAGACCCAATATGAGCGGCATAAAATGAACAATCCAGCGGCATCGAAAAAACGGGTTGAATGGGGCTTTCTGATCACGCTTCTGGTGATTGTCTCGCTGGCATTCGCGGTGCTGGTCGAGCCGTTTTTCGGGGCCATCGTCTGGGGCGTGGTCGTCGCTGTTCTGTTTCGCCCGGTTTACGAGGGTCTGTTGGGTTATCTGTCGGGCCGGACCAATCTCGCCGCGGTGATCACCCTGATCCTTATCTTGCTGCTGGTCGTGGTGCCGGCGATCCTGCTTGGCATGGCTCTGGCCCAGGAGGCGGCAAGCCTTTATATCCGGGTTCAGGAAGGGGAAATCGACTTTGGTGCGGTGTTCGAGGCGTTTGAACAATCGCTTCCGCACTGGATGCAGGTCCAGCTGGCATCTTATGGCTATAATGATTTTGCCAGCATCAGGGCGGAGATCGAACAGTCCATTTCCGCCATACTCGAATTTCTGGTCACCCGCTCGCTGAGCGTCGGCCAGGGCGCCTTTCAGTTTTTACTCAGTCTTGGCGTCATGATGTATCTGACCTTTTTCCTGCTGCGCGATGGTCGCGCGCTGGCAGAACAGATCGAACAGATCATTCCTCTGGGCGAGAAAAATCGTGAAATTCTCAGGGACAAATTTCTGGTAGTCATTCGTGCGACGATCAAGGGCAGCCTGATCATCGCGATCATCCAGGGCAGTCTCGGTGGCCTGGTCTTCTGGGCGCTTGATATCCGTGGTGCGCTCCTATGGGCGGTGTTGATGGGGATATTCTCCCTGATTCCGGCGATCGGGACAGGCTTTGTATGGGTTCCCGTTGCCCTCTTTCTGCTCATCACCGGTGATGTCTGGCAGGGTGTTGTGCTGATAATCTGTGGCGTTTTCCTGATCAGCATGGTCGATAATCTTGTTCGTCCGACTCTGGTCGGCCGGGATACCCGGATGCCGGATTATGTCGTGCTTATTTCGACGCTTGGCGGGCTGCAGCTATTCGGGATCAACGGCATCGTGATTGGTCCGCTGGTCGCTGCCCTGTTTATCGCGCTCTGGGGCATTTTTTCGGAAATGAACGGAAAGTCCGGTGAAATCATCTCATCCGGCGAATAGCCGGTCAGTCAGTGCGCAGATGATAGGTCAGAGCCATGGCGATGCAATGTTTGACGGCATCGACCGGTAGGGCGTCGGCCACATCGAACAGCACGGCGCGGCTGCCTTCGAACGTCAGGACATCGCCATATAGCGCTCTGTAACGCTCGACGAGATCGGTGCTGCAGTGGACATAGAATGCATATTGTGTTGGCGATTTCTTGTGCGCGTTGATGCGGATGGTGGTGCCGGATTTGCTGGCGGATGGCAGAAAGGCCGGTTCACCCCATCTCAAACTTTCTTCCAACGGTCCCACGGCGGGATTTTCCGCAGCCGTTTCGAGGATAAGCGTCCGGAGATCTCGGAGCGCCCCCGCCAGATCGTCGGGCAGACGGTCAAATATGTCCGCGGTCAGCGCGGGGAGAGACGGAATGGCGCTGATCATGCGCCTCGAATCAACCGGCCCGGCCGCGCGCCGGCCGACTGGTCGAAACGCCGGATAATCTCCCCGGACACGATCGTCGCATCATAGCCGGTGGCCCGCTGGTGCAGCCTTTGTCCGCCAGCGGGAAGGTCACGCACAATCTCCGGCAGATGCAATTGCAGCCGGTCGAGATCGGTCACATTGATATCCACCTTTGCGCCGGGCTTCAGCAGCCCGCGCTCGTCCAGTCCGACCGCTTTGGCGGCCTTGTGCGACAGCATATGGACAGCTTCGGCCAGTTCAAAACTCTCGGCTCCGGGATTGCGGACATATTGGGTCGGCAAATAGGTCGAGTAGCTGGCCTCACAAATTGCGCCATAATGGGTGCCGCCGTCGCCGAGGCCGGGGATGCAGTGCGGGTGACGGAGCATTTCATGGGCGCTGGTCAGCGTGCCATTTTCATAATTGCCCAAAGCGGCGAGAAACAGTCCCTTGCCGTCTGTTTCGAGCGGCCGGTCATAGGCAATTTCCTGCGGTGTGCAGCCCTTGACCGTCGCCTGTCCCGCCATGCTCATTTCTTTTGGTGGCGCATAATCTGCTGGATTGTCAAGCGGGAACAGCCAGTTCCAGTCGCGGGCCGGCCGGATGATTCAATCACCCGTTCGATCACCTGATATTCCTTGTCCCAGCCGACAAAGACATCGAGCACGACCTGGAACGTGCCCGTGCCTGCATCGGCCATACCGCCGCAGATCGCTTCCAGCTCGGCCACATCGGCTTCGAATGTCGCCGCCAGCTATTTATCATTTAGATATTATGAAATGGCGGAGCTTGAGCAAATGGGAGATTTCCCCTTGGACCGGATGGCGCTGGCCAATAAAAAGGCCATTGGCAACCGGCGTGAATATTTTGATGATCCTCAGGACGAGCGGGCTCCTTCGGTTTGGATGGCATTACGCCGAATTCACTATCATTGATGACTGGATCGCGGATCGTGAGTACCAAAGGACTGCAGAAAGTGAACGTTGTCGACGATCTAATTATTGTAATGTCGAGGGTGATTTACTCGACTGGGAGCTGCCGTGCGTTAATCGCGCTACGTCTGTCCGGATCCATGGAAATACCAATATGGCGCCGACAAATACAGAAGGCTTTCCAGTGTTGGCCGAGGTGTTCCGTCAAACAAACCGCTAGGCGGTCTTATCGGATATTCGGGCTTAGCTGGCGGAAAATCACTGCCAAACGAGAAACAAGAGTGTCCGGGGTATCGAAAATATTAAAAGAAGCAGCTTTTATAAGAACGTGGTGACCAAGGAGATATCAGAACATGGGAAAATCCTTTGCTGTCGACGCTTGAATGCATGTCCGCGAGCAGAAACATATTCCGTTGCCTGCCAACAGGACAATTTCTGTTACCCCTTCTCCAAAATTGTAAGTGAAAGGATAGTGATATTGCGCCGGCTCCTTTCTGAGATTTTTGGTGAAGATGCATAGTCTTAAAAAGGACTTTTCTGAGTTCCGGAGAAACTGTGGCATTTTGCTCACTTCTTTCGTCGGCATGATGTTCGGTATCGCCGCTATTCCCTTCTATACGTTAGGTGTATTTGCTGGGCCGGTAACGCAAGATACTGGCTGGACGATGCAGCAGTTCCAATTTGCCTTTACTTTCATCTTGTTAGGAACTTTTTTTGGCCCGATGATCGGCCATTTTTGCGATCGATTTGGATCGCGCTGGGTTGCTATTCTCAGTATAGTCGCATTTGCCATGTCGCTAATTCTGCTGGGTCTCGTCGGGCAAGCCAGTCTGTGGGTTTTCTACAGTGGATGGGCGTTCATGGCGGTCGCCGGTCAAGGCACAAGTCCGGTAATCTGGACGCATATTGTTGGACGTCATTTTGTACAGCATCGTGGTTTGGCGTTCGGGATTGTTTTGGCTGGAAGTGGAGTTTTCGCTGCCTTTGGTCCGAGACTGGCTTCTTTTGCGATCAGCAGTTGGGGATGGCAAAACAGTTATATTTTCTTTGGATTGATTGTGTTGCTTGCCCCTCTCCCATTAGCGATAATTTTCCTGCCGTCGAAAGGACAATCATCCAAGCCGTTGTTACGCGGGGAGACCGGAACCGATGTCCCCGGTAGCGCTCTGGGAAAAACACTCGGTCAGGCATTGACCGATTACCGTTTCTACGTGATCGGCCTCTCTTTTCTCACGATAGCATTTGGCGTCGCAGGATTAATTTCCAACATGCTGCCGTTGCTGGAAATTAGTGGTATTCCAATGCAAGATGGGGTTGGGCTGCTCGGACTGATAGGAATAGCCGTTATTGGCGGGCGCATATTCATGGGTGCCCTGCTGGACCGCTTTTGGGCGCCTTTGATAG
Organism: uncultured Sphingorhabdus sp.; assembly: GCA_905479715.1. Lineage (GTDB taxonomy): Bacteria > Pseudomonadota > Alphaproteobacteria > Sphingomonadales > Sphingomonadaceae > Parasphingorhabdus. The sequence goes on along the minus strand of CAJQNR010000070.1, from coordinate 777 downwards.
CAGCAGCAGTCTTGCTGGCACCTGCCTTGGCCTGTTTGCTTCTGATCGGTGGTGTTTCGAAAGGCGAAGCGGCGATCGCGATTCTACTCGTCGGTTTTGCTGCCGGAGCCGAATTCGATATTGTTGCATATCTTGCGAGCAAGTATTTTGGTTTGTTGGCGTACGGAAAAATCTACGGCGTTCTATACATTAGTTTGTTTGCCGGTGCCGCGATCGCGCCTCCGGTGTTTGGCGCCATTTTTGATCGCGATGGATCATACGAACTGCTTCTGTATATTTTGGCTATTCTGTTTCCGATCGCTGCATTCAGTCTGCTGACATTGGGACGTTATTCCGACTCATAAATTGGTGCCGAGATCTGCGATCCAGGACTATGACTGAATTCGATTTCTTCCGTTTTCGTCATCTACTTATCGTTCAAGTTTAATGAGTTATAGGGTGGCGCGCCGTTTTTCCGGCGTGGGTCAAATAGATCAGGGTGCACGTCTGCGCCGCTATAAGTGTAGCGGTTACGCGGGCACGTGAATTCAATGTCCGAGCGGTAATGCCGTCTTGTAGATGATTGGCCGCAGAGCAAAGCTGGTGGTGACTTGCGCTACACCGCCAATCATTGTCAGCTTGTTGCGCAGAAAATGCTCGAAGGCATTCAACGATTCCACCATTACCCGCAGCTGGTAATCAGCATCTCCGCTCATCAGATAGCATTCCATCACCTCCGGAAAATCGGCAATTGCCGTTTCGAAGGCTCGCAGGTGCCGGTCATCTTGCTGGTCGAGG
>CAJQNR010000069.1 GCA_905479715.1 uncultured Sphingorhabdus sp. | reverse complement strand
CGCAACAGTTTCACTGGCGGTCTGAAACGTCTCGCGAGCGGCGTGGTGTTCCCCTCCGGCTATCAGTCCCACGCGGCGACCGAAACCTGTCCCGGCCATTCGACGATCATGACGGGCGTCCATTCGGGACGGGCCGGGATCATCGCCAACAACTGGATCGACCTGTCGATCAAGCGGGATGACAAGACCGTCTATTGCGCCGAGGACGAGCGGATCGAGGGCACCAGCTTCGGCGATATCGCGGCGGCGACCCAGGGTGATTATGTTGCATCATCATGGCATCTTCTGGTCCCGACGCTGGGCGAGCGGCTCAAGAAAGTCTCGCCGAAATCGCGCAATGTTGCGGTGGCCGGCAAGGATCGCTCCGCCTTGATGATGGGCGGCAAGGATGTCGACGAAATCTACTGGTGGAAAGGCAACGGTTTCACCACGTTAGTCGGTCGTGGCATGTCCTCTTCGATGACCGCGCTGAACAAGAGCATCGGTAAAACAATCAACAAGGCCCGTCCGGCCTATGCGGTTCCCGCCCATTGCGAGGCGCGCAACGCAAAAATCGCGCATGGCGATGATAAATCCGTTGGTGATTACGCATTCCAGCGCCCCGACGGCGCGGCGCAAATCTTCCGCGGATCGCCCGATTTTGACGCTGCGGTTCTTACCGCGGCAACGACATTGGTGAATGACCACAAGCTGGGTCAGGGAGAGGCCACCGATATTCTGTCGATCAGCCTGGCCGCAACCGACTATATTGGCCACGCTTTCGGTACCGCCGGTCTCGAAATGTGCATCCAGATGAGCGCACTCGACCAGTCCATCGGCGACTTTTTCAACGTCCTGGACAGCCAGAACATCGATTATGTCGTCATGCTGACCGCCGATCATGGCGGTCTCGATCTGCCGGAGCGGATGCAGCTTCAGGGCGTGCCGACGGCGCAGCGGGTCGACAGCGAACTCAATGCCAAGACGATCGGCGCGGCGGTTGCCAAGCAATTGAACCTCGATAGCGAAAAGCCCGTCCTTCATGCTGACGGACCGTTTGGCGATTATTATATCAGTCTGGATCTATCCGAAGGCCAGCGGGCTGCAGTCAAGAAAAGCGCGATGGCGCTGATCGCGGCCCATCCTCAGGTAGAAATGGTGCTTGATCACGACGAGATATTGGCCACCGAAATCTCGCGCGAAGCGCCCGAGCAATGGACCATGCTGCAGCGCGCCCGCGCATCGTTTCACCCTGACCGGTCCGGCGACTTTGTCGTGCTGCTCAAAAAGGCGATCACCCCGATCGCGACAACCGCGCGCGGATATGTCGCCACCCACGGTAGCCCCTGGGATTATGACCGCCGCGTCCCGATGCTGTTCTGGCGGGAAGGCATCCGGTATTTTGAACAGCCTCTGTCGGTGATGACCGTGGATATCGCCCCGACGCTCGGCGCGCTCATCGGCGTCGATATTCCGGCGGAGGAAACCGATGGAAAATGTCTCGATCTCGATGGTGGTCCGGCCAATAGCTGCGAATGAACTAGCGGCCTGACCCTAGCGCCGCTGGTAGCGGGTCAGGCCCTGACCGAGACTGTTGTTGGCAATGCGCAGCTGATCGCCGCTCCAGTCTGCCACGAACCAGGTGTTGCGCTTGACGCCTCTGGCGAGCGACGCGCTGTTGCTGTGGATGTTGAGGCCGGCAGAGCTATTGTCTTTGCCTTCGGCGGCGATGGCGATGAAGGCGCTCCAGTTTTCCTTGTTCTGGCCCTGGACAAAGACATTGCCGCTGATCACGCCGGTGGCGCCGGCTGGCAGGTCGATCATATAATTGGTGGTGCGGCCCTGGGTGTCGTCAAAACTGTTGTTGTTGATCGTCGCCCGGGGTGCGCGGCTCTTGACATAATGGCCACCGCTGCCTTTTTCGAAACGGCTGTTGGTTACCTTGAGCGAACCGAATCCGCCGATATAGAGGCTGTGGGCACAGGACAGGCCGCGATCACAGCGTCCCAGACGCTGGAAGGTTGACCGGTCGATGACGATTTCGGCGCTGCGATCATCGGCGCTCAATATGCCCTGTTCGGCGTTGCGGAACATCGCGTTGTAAACATAGAGATCGCCACGCTCGATCCGAATCCCGGCGCCATTGCCATCGGCTACGCCCTGGTTCTGGAATATGATCCCGTCGATCGTCGCGGCTTTTCCGCGCAGGACGAGCGATGCCTTGCCTTCGCAGATGCCGCCGTCAAAAATGGTCTGGCCTGGTACGGAAGCTTTGTAGGTGATCCGGCCTGCGGTCTGGACCGCGCAATCGCCATATGCGCCGGGCGCGATGACGATAGTGCCATTATTGCCGCCGATCGCTGCGACCGCGTCCGACAACCGGCCAAAGGTCTGCCCGGTCTCGACAACCTTGAACGCACCGCTCCGCTGGGCCTGCGCGGTGGTTCCGGCAAGCGAGAGTGAGAGCATTGCTGCGATCAACGGGGTCTTGAGCTTCATTTCGGTCATCCTGACTCGGGGGAATATAGCAGTTTCATTACCGCCAGCCGCGATATCAAACAATATCAATACTTGGCCTGTCCCAGATGAATTCAGGCTGAGCGAGAGAAGTTAAACGGTTAATTCAGCCCGTTTATTCGTTCAGATTTGGGCGCAGCCATTGCCGTGCCTGATCGATCGAGGCATCGCGCCGGTTGGCATAATCCTCCACCTGATCCTCGCCGATCCGCGCCACGCCGAAATATTCGGCCTGGGGATGGGCAAAATAGAAGCCCGAGACGGCAGCGGTCGGCGTCATCGCGAAGCCGCTGGTCAGCTCGATACCGGTGTTATTGGTGGCGTCGAGCATGTCGAACAGGATCGGTTTCAGACTGTGGTCGGGGCAGGCCGGATAGCCGGGAGCAGGGCGGATGCCCTGATATTTTTCCCGGATCAGGTCCTGATTGTTGAGCTTCTCGTCGGCGGCATAGCCCCACAGGTCCTGGCGGACATGCGCGTGCATGCGTTCGGCAAAGGCCTCCGCCAGCCGGTCGGCGAGCGCTTTTAAGAGGATGCTGTTATAGTCATCCTTGTCCATCTCGAACCGCTGGACATGCTCGTCAATGCCATGGCCGGCGGTGACCGCGAAGCCGCCAATCCAGTCGTCGGCGGTGTCGATGAAATCGGCGAGACAATTGTTCGGCTTGCCGCCGCGTTTGACGACCTGCTGCCGCAGCATCGGCAGGTTATATTCGGCATTTTCCGGGGAGACCAATATGTCGTCTTCTTCCCGCCGCGCCCGCCAGAGCCCGGCCACGCCTTTTGCGGTCAGCCATTTTTCCTCGATAATTTGGTCGAGCATCGCCTGCGCATCGCGGAACAGGTCGGTCGCGCTTTCGCCGACAATCTTGTCGGTCAGGATCGCAGGATAATTTCCGGCCAGTTCCCACGCCCGGAAAAACGGCGTCCAGTCGATATAGTCGCGTAGCTCGGCGAGGTCCCAGTCTTCATAAACATGCACGCCCGGCTTGAGCGGTGCCGCGGCCTTGAGATTCATGTCGACGACAGCGGCATTGGCGCGCGCTTCTTCGAGACTCGTCAGCTTCTTTCCGGTCTTGCCTGCCCGCGCGATCCGCACTTGTTCATAATCTTCGCGGGTCTTGGCGATAAAGCCTTCTGCCTGGGTGTCACTGACCAGCTGCGAGGCCACACCGACGGCGCGGCTGGCGTCGAGCACATAGATGGTCGGACCGCTATAGGCCGGTTCGATCCGCAATGCGGTATGGGTCTTGGATGTGGTCGCGCCGCCGATCATCAACGGCATTGTCATTTTGGCCCGCTCCATTTCCTCTGCCACGGTCACCATTTCATCCAGCGATGGCGTGATCAGCCCGGACAGGCCGATGATATCGGCATCATTTTCATTCGCGGCTTTCAATATATCGGTCCAGGCCACCATCACGCCGAGATCGATAACTTCAAAGCCATTGCACTGCAGCACGACGCCGACAATATTCTTGCCGATATCGTGCACATCGCCCTTGACCGTGGCCATGATGATCTTGCCCTTGCCCTTGGCTTTTTCGTCTTTCTCGGCCTCGATATAAGGAAAGAGATGGGCAACGGCCTTTTTCATGACGCGTGCGGACTTGACCACCTGCGGCAGGAACATCTTGCCCGAACCGAACAGGTCGCCGACGACATTCATGCCGTCCATCAACGGCCCCTCGATCACCTCGATCGGGCGGCCTTCTCGTGCCTTGACCGCCAGCCGCATTTCCTCGGTATCTTCGATGATATGCGCATCAATGCCCTTGACCAGCGCGTGCTCGAGCCGCTTGTGCACTTCATAGCCGCGCCATTCTGCCGCTGCCTTTTCCGCCACTTCGTCTGTGCCGCGGAATTTTTCGGCCAAGGTGATCAGCCGGTCGGTCGCATCATCGCGGCGGTCGAAAATCACATCCTCGCAAAGCTCGCGCAGTTCGGGATCGATATCATCATAAATGTCGAGCTGGCCGGCGTTGACGATCGCCATGTCCATGCCCGCGGGAATGGCATGATAGAGAAAAACGCTGTGCATTGCCCGGCGGACGGGTTCATTGCCGCGGAAGCTGAACGACAGGTTCGACAGGCCGCCCGAAATATGGACATGCAGGCAGCGTTTCTTGATCTCGCGGGTGGCCTCGATAAAATCGATCCCGTAGCGGCGATGCTCGTCGATGCCGGTGGCGATCGCGAAAACATTGGGATCAAAAATGATATCTTCCGGCGGGAAACCGATGTCGGTGAGCAATTTGTAGGCGCGCTCGCAAATTTCGATCTTGCGATCCTTGGTATCCGCCTGTCCGGTTTCATCAAAAGCCATGACCACGACGGCGGCACCATAAGCCATGCATTTGCGGGCGTGGTTGAGAAACTCTTCCTCGCCTTCTTTCATCGAGATGCTGTTGACGATCGGTTTGCCGGACACGCATTTCAGCCCCGCCTCGATCACCGACCATTTGCTGCTGTCGATCATTACCGGTACCCGCGCGATATCCGGTTCAGCCGAAATCAGCTTGAGAAAGGTGGTCATCGCATGATGCGCGTCGAGCAGGCCTTCATCCATGTTGATGTCGATGACCTGAGCGCCGTTTTCGACCTGCTGGCGAGCGACCTCGACCGCTGCCTCATAATCATCGTTGAGAATGAGCTTCTTGAAGCGCGCCGAGCCGGTGACATTGGTGCGTTCGCCGATATTGACGAAATTGGTGGAAGAGGATTGGTTCATAATTCGTGATGTCATCCGTTGGTCCCGGCGAATGCCGAGGGGCAATTAACAGTCTGTTCGTTCATGGCGAGAGCGCCACGAGCGGGATTATGGTCGGCTCACGCCGCCATGTTGAACGGCTCCAGTCCCGCGAGGCGAGTGTGTACGGACACCGTCGGTATCTTGCGCGGCTCATGGCCAGCCACAGCCTTGGCAATTGCGGCAATATGCTCGGGCGTCGTGCCACAGCAGCCGCCGACAATATTGACCAGGCCATCTTTCAGCCAGTCGCCGATCAATTCCGCGGTCTCTTGCGGCATTTCATCATATTCGCCGAGATCATTGGGCAGGCCGGCATTGGGATAGGCCATGATCAGGCAGTCCGCCTCTTTCGCCAGCATCGCCAGATGCGGGCGCAGCTGGTCTGCGCCGAAGGAGCAGTTGAGGCCGATGGTCAGGGGCTTGAGATGCCGGACAGCATGCCAGAAAGCCTCGACCGTATGGCCCGACAAATTGCGACCGGACAGGTCAGTCAGGGTCATCGATATCATCAGCGGCACGTCCCGCCCGCTCGCTTCCGCGGCTTCCATCGCCGCCATGCCTGCGCATTTGGCGTTGAGCGTATCGAAAATCGTTTCAATCAGCAGAAAATCCACACCACCGTCGATCAGCGCATCGCATTGCGCGCGATAGACGCCCTTGAGATAATCATAGTCGATCTCGCGGAACCCCGGGTCATTGACGTCCGGGGACAGCGACAGGGTCTTGTTGGTCGGACCAATCGAACCGGCGACAAAGCGTGGCCGGCCATCTTTCGCTTCTGCCTTGTCGCAGGCCGAGCGGGCGATTTCTGCCGACTTGACGTTGAGATCGCGGACCAGATGTTCGCAACCATAATCGGCCTGGCTGATCTCGGTCGAACTGAACGTGTTGGTTTCGATAATGTCGGCGCCGGCTTCAAGATAGGACGTATGAATGGCCTCGATAATATCCGGCCGGGTCAGGCTGAGCAGATCATTATTGCCCTTCTGGTCATCGGTGAGATCGAGAGTGCCGCGATAATCCCGTTCGCCAAGACGATAATTCTGGATGGCCGTGCCATAGCCACCGTCAAATACCAAAATACGCTCTGCGGCCAGCTTCTGTAATTGTTCGCGCGCGCTGGTCATGCCGCCTTCTCCTGTTGTCCGCTGACGGGCCGCTTGCCGAGCAAATGGCAAATCGCATAACTGAGTTCTGCCCGGTTGAGCGTGTAAAAATGAAACTGGCGAACGCCGCCGGCATAAAGCTTGCGGCACAATTCCGCTGCCACCGTGGCTGCGATCAACTGCCGCGCCGAGGGATGGTCATCCAGTCCCTCGAACAGGTCATTCATCCATGGCGGGATTTCCGCGCCGCACATGCCGGCGAACTTGCGCGTCTGGGCGACGTTGGAAACCGGCAATATGCCGGGCACCAGTTCTGCGTCGATCCCGGCTGCCGCTGCCGCGTCGCGGAAACGGAAGAAAGCCTCGGCGGTAAAGAAAAATTGCGTGATCGCCCGGGTTGCACCGGCGTCCAGCTTGCGTTTCAGATTGTCGAGATCGCTTTGCGGGCAATCGGCCTCGGGATGGGTTTCCGGATAGGCGGCTACCGATATTTCGAACGGAGCGATGTCGGTGAGGCCTTTGACCAGTTCGGCGGCGCTGGCATAGCCTTGCGGGTGCGGTTCGAAAGTCTGGCCTGCTGACGGGGGATCGCCGCGCAGGGCGACAATATGCCGTACGCCAGCCTCCCAATAGGCCCGAGCAACCTCCGCAATTTCCTCTTTGCTGGCATCGATGCAGGTCAAATGCGCGGCAGCCGGAATATTGGTTTCTCTGGCGATTCTGGCGACCGTTGCATGCGTGCGCTCGCGCGTCGAGCCACCGGCGCCATAAGTCACCGAAACAAACCGAGGAGCAAGCGGTTCGAGAGTCAGGACGCTGTCCCACAAAGTCTGTTCCATCTTTTCCGATTTTGGCGGGAAAAACTCGAACGAGACATCTGCATCCCCGCTCAATCCGGCAAACAGCGGAACATCAAGCGCGCGCTTGGCTTCTTCCAGCTCGCTCAGGGTCAAATTGCTCATGCTGTGGCTCTTTTCATATTCTCGGATTGGGAAATCAATTGGTCGGAATCGGGATGCAGGCTGGAAATAGCGGACTTTTTCGCGACCCATATTTTTACCGTCAACTCGCCCCCGTCCAGCGTCCGGGTTTGCACCAGCTCGAGCTTTGACGCGGTGAGCCAGCGTTTCATGCTGTCATCGCTAAAGCCGAGCCGCGCGTGGGCATGTTCGGTGCGCAAATCTTCCCGGTCATGCGCCGCGAAATCCGCAATCAGGACGATACCATTGGATTTCAGTACCCGGCATACCTCGACCAGCACCGCTTCCGGATGCTGGGCATAATGCAATACCTGGTGGAGAATGACACTGTCGACTGCGCCATTTGCCACCGGCAACTGGTTGAAGTCCCCTTGCTTCAACTCGGTTTTCCGTACCAGATCCGATCCGTTCTCATTCTCGCTTTCGAGCAGTTTCGCGCGAGCGAGCCTTAACATTTCAGGGCTTTTATCAAGCGCGATGACCGATTGGGCCGATGGGCCGAACAGTTCAACCATCCGCCCCGTTCCGGTTCCGATGTCCAGCATCTTGCCGAGTTGCGTGTCCCGCAGCAGGGCGAGCATCGCCCGCTCGACATCTGCTTCGGGCAAATGCAGCGACCGGATCGCATCCCATTCTTCGGCATGGGCAGAGAAATATTGCTCCGCCATCTCCGCACGCGCTTTGCGGACCAGTGACAGTTGTGCTTGATCCTCCAGAGCCTGATCGGATTTTGCAACCTTGTCCGACCGGAAAATGCGCCCCAATATTGCGAGTTCGGATGCGGGCCCGGGTTTCAGGAAAACCCAGCTGCCTTCCTTTCGCCGTTCTGCCAGCCCGGCTTCGTCCAATATTCTGATGTGGCGCGATATGCGCGGCTGACTCTGGTTCAATATCTGCGCGAGCTCACCAACCGCCAGCTCCATTTTCTGCAGCAGCAAAACGATTCGCAATCGCGTAGGGTCGGCCAGCGCGCGAAATATGTTTAAAATATGATCCATTGCGGACAGCTATATAAAGAAATCTTTATATCTGGTCAATCGGCTTGATTTTATAGGGTTGCGATTTGTTTGGGATCGCAAAGAGAGCAGAATTTACAGGTAACGAAAATGCCACAATCGGTTCTTCATTGCGTTCATTCGGTCAAAACGCTAGTTATACGCACCGCGGGACATTAGAGGTGAAAATCCTTCTGTTTTGCGTGGTTTTTTGAGGAATAAAACAAAGGTTTACCCCAATGAAAAAAGTTACAACATCTATCGTTTTGGCCGCTGCACTCGGCCTGGCTGCATGCTCAGGCGCAGAAAATGCTGAAACCGGTGCGGAAGAAGCAGTAGAAGGCACGGAAGCAACCGCTGAAGAAGCTGCCGATGATGCAATGGATGCCGCTGAAGGCGCAGCCGATGCCATGGGCGAAGCGACTGCTGAAGCAACTGCAGAAGCTGGTGAAGCTGCTGCCGAAGCTGCTGATGCTGCTGGCGACGCTGCTAAAGCTGCCGGTGCTGCTGCAGACGCTGCGGGTAGCGCTGCCAAGGATGCTGCAAACGCTGCAGTAGACAAAGCTGCTGAAGCTGCGAAAAAAGCAGTCAACTAAGCTTCTGCTTAAATTACTGGAAAAAGGGCTGCCTTCGAGCGGCCCTTTTTTTTGTCTTTGGTTCGGCAGGAATTGCTTTTATGGAGACGCAATGAAACGCATTTTGTCCCTCATGATCCTGTCCGGACTGACCGCTTGCGGTCCCGCCCAAAATGATCCCGGCCCCGGCGGTGTAACCGTCGGCGAAGCGAAAGCACTGGATGAGGCGGCGAAAATGCTCGACGAGCGCAACGCGCCACCCGAAACGATCGGCAATGGGGAAACGGCTCCCGCTGAGTCCAACTAGGCGCTAGCCGCGATGATAGCGGGCGACGGCTCTGGCAACCGCCTGCATCAGCCGCATGCGTTCGGGAATGGAAGCGGTTGTGTCACCGAGCATCACGGCTACCGCATAGCGGGTTCCATCGGGAGCGGTCATGATACCAACATCATTATAACCGGTTGCTACGGGCCCCAGAACCTGACCGGTACCGGTCTTATGCAAGAATTCCCAGCCAGCAGGCACGCCGGCCTTCAACCGGTTCGGTCCGCTTCGGGTGCGTTTCAAAATGGATTGCACCAATCGGGTTGAATTTTCGGAGAGCAATTTGCCACGGGCCAGTTTGTCGAGCGCGTGGACAATGGCCTGCGGACTCGCCCCGTCAACCGGATCGGCGAGATAGGCGTCGAGTGCTTGTCGTCGCCGCTCGACCGGTACTTTGGCCCGGGCAGCATAGAAGGTGCGCCGGTAGGACAGATTCTGCTTCCATTCCATTCCCGCAATTCCGCTTTGCAGGAGCCGTTCGCCGGGCCCAAAGCGAATTTTTCCGAGATCGTTTTTGGCGATGAATTTGCGCACGGCTTCCGGGCCGCCCGCATGACGAAGCAGGGAATCATTTGCGGTATTGTCGCTGCTCGCCAGTGCCTTTTCGAGCAATGTATAGACGGTTTTTACAACGGCGCCGTTCTTCTCCACTTCAACCGCCATCGGCTGGTGAAAGACGGTCAGGTCTTCCTTGCTGATACGGATGGGGTCCGACAGCGAGGCCTGGCCCCGGTCGATCTTGTCGAGCATGGTCAGGGCGACCCAGAGCTTGGACACACTCTGCTGGGGAAAATATTGATCCATCCGGTGACCGAATTCCCACTCTCCATCGATCCGTCTGACCGCAATCCCGGTTTTCCCGGGAAAACTCCGCCACAGGTCTGCAATTTCCCGGACCAGAGCCGGATCGGGCCGCTCGCGAGACGTCTGCGCGCGCGGAGGGTTCGACGGTGCAGGATTCTGATAGACCAGGGGCGGGCTATTCGACTGTTCAACCGCTGGCCGGCTTGAAGCAGACACGCATGCGCTCAACACGGTGGTGAGCAGCAATATCAATATATGGCGAAACTGGATCATGGGTGCTGCCGATCATCTGATGTTGGAAAGTACATTGTCCTTCCTAGCTAAGGGACTCAGTCTTAACAGAGGCATAATCGCGGATTGCGGTGAACGATTCTCTTCCTGCGACAAAATGTTGTTGGGAGGCTGGAAATCCGCCAATTGGAGAAAGACGGACCTATTTCTTGACCCCGAAATTAAGCCTGCGGGTCACGCTATAGTCGAGTGTATTCACGACAAAATAGGATATCGTCCAGCGGATCCTGTTCAGAAGGGTCCGCCGCGATTTGTGCAGTTCCGGTGTGATCGCTTCTGCCTGTTCATGCAAAATGTCGACCAGCGCGCGCGCGTGGTTCGCAAACTCCGCATCCTCGATTCGCAACATCATTTCCACATTGATAAACAGGCTGCGCAAATCAAAATTGGCGGAGCCCACGTAAACCGCATCATCAACAATCACCAGTTTCGTATGCAGCCGTCTGGGTTGATATTCGAACAGACGGGCGTGGCGCTTCAGCAGATATCCGTAAAGCAACCGGCTGGCACCGATAGTAGCGGGATTGTCGGTTTTGCCGGGCAATATGATCCGGCTTTGCCCGCCGCGCTTGGACAAGCCGCCTATTCGTCGCAACAGTCCTTGTCCCGGAGAAAAATAGGCGGTCACCAGATCGAGCCTGCAGCCCTGTTCGAGATCTTTCTTGATCGCCCATGCCCAGCGGCTCAGGCGATTGCTCGGCCCGCCCAGCAACCAGCGAAACTGGCCATTGCCCGCCTCCCAGTGACGGACCATCTTTCGCAGCGAGCGCATATTGCCATTGTCGCGGTAAACCCAGTTGGACAAAAGGCGATAATAGCTGGCGAGATTGACGACTTCAGGCCCCTTGATCTGAAGACCGAGATCTTCCCAGCTGTCTTTTACTGCGCTGCTGTCCTCGTCGGGCCGCGGCACATTAAAATAATCGTCGGCGATATTAAAACCGCCAATCAGAGCGCAGCAATCGTCGGCGATGATCATTTTCTGATGATTGCGGATAAAATAGCTGGTGGAAAAGCGCGGGCTGAAAATCTTGAACTTTCCACCCGCAGCGATCAGCGGATCGAAAAAGCTCCGGGGGGCGCCATTGGAACCGAAACTGTCGACCATCATTTCGACAGCCACGCCGCGTTCGCAGGCCGCGATCAATATGTCCAGAATCCGCCGGCCGGTATGATCATCCTCAAACATATAGAAGAACAGCCTGAGATTTTTCTCCGCCGCTTCGAGCACATCGATCAGTGCCGACAGCCGCACAGACGCGGCACGGACAAGCCGCAGCCGGTTCTCGCCGACATCAAACCATTGCGGTGGATCATGTTGTAATTTCGGGTCTTTGACAGTGGGGCTTTCCATGGGGCGAGGGCATAGATTATCACCGGCGCACCGACAAACCATTAGATGGTCGATCGGCTGGCCGGCGAATGTTTGTGGCTACCGGATTTGTTGACAAATCCCACCCATATCCCTAGATACAGGCTTCTTTTCCAAAACTTTGCAGAATCAGGAGCGGCTTATGGCTCGCGTTACCGTTGAAGATTGCGTTGATAAAGTAACAAACCGGTTTGATCTGGTGTTGTTCGCTGCCCAGCGCGCACGTGAGATTTCAGGCGGCGAAGAGCTGACTGTCGACCGCGATCGCGATAAAAACCCGGTTGTGGCGCTGCGCGAAATCGCAGAAGAAACCATCAAGCCGAAGGATCTTGAAGAAAGCCTGATCCAATCGCTGCAGAAGGTTCTCATCGATGATGATGATACGCCGGATGAAATTGGTTCGATCAGCCAGTCGGCTGAGGCGCTGCGTCTTACCGCTGCTGCACCACCGCGCAGTGCCGGTGTTGCCGGAGACTATGGTCGCCGCTAATCTGTCTGCGTAACCGCGCAGGAATATTCGAGACAAAGAAAAGGCCGCCGGAATATTTTCCGGGCGGCATTTTCTTTTGTGTCTGTGCTGTCCGGAAAAGCCGGGCTAGGCGCCTTGCGGTTTGGGGTCGCCAAACGGGCCCTTTTTCTTCCGGCCGGTCTTGGGGATGGATCCGCCAACCGATGGGACAACGCTCGGTTTGGCAACATCACCAGCCGGACGTTTCAACTTGCCGGTCTCGACGATCTCGTCGATTTCTTCTCCCGACAGGGTCTCATATTCGAGCAGTGCATTGGCGAGAGCGTGGAGCTGTTTCTCGTTCTCGGTCAGCACCTGTTTCGCCCGGTCATAGCTGTCGTCGATCAGCTTGCGGATTTCCAGATCGATCTTCTTCGCGGTTTCGTCCGACATATGGACGCGCTGGGATTGCGAATAGCCGAGGAAGGTTTCGCCCTGTTCCTCTTCATATTGCAGCGGCCCCATCAGATCGGACATGCCCCACTGGGTGACCATGTCGCGCGCGAGTTTCGTCGCATACTGGATATCACCGGAGGCACCGGAGGAGACCTTGTCATAGCCGAAGATGATTTCCTCGGCGACGCGACCGCCCATCGATACCGCCAGATTGGCATGCATCTTATCGCGGTGATAGCTGTAATTGTCGCGTTCCGGCAGGCGCATGACCATACCAAGCGCGCGGCCACGGGGGATGATCGTCGCCTTGTGGATCGGATCGGAAGCCGGTTCGTGCACCGATACCAGGGCATGGCCGGCTTCGTGATAAGCGGTCATCTTCTTCTCGTCTTCGGTCATCACCATCGACTTGCGTTCGGTGCCCATCATGACCTTGTCCTTGGCATCCTCGAACTCGCTCATCGCGACCATCCGCTTGCCACGGCGCGCCGCCATCAAGGCAGCCTCGTTGACCAGATTGGCCAGGTCAGCACCGGAGAATCCGGGGGTACCACGGGCAATGGTGCGGGCATCGACGTCGGGTGCCAAAGGCACTTTCTTCATATGCACGGCAAGGATCTTTTCGCGCCCTTCGATATCGGGGCGTGGTACGACAACCTGACGGTCAAAGCGGCCCGGACGGAGGAGGGCAGGGTCAAGCACGTCGGGACGGTTGGTCGCGGCGATGATGATGATGCCTTCGTTCGCCTCGAAACCGTCCATTTCGACCAGCAGCTGGTTCAGCGTCTGTTCGCGTTCGTCATTGCCGTTGCCGAGACCGGCGCCACGATGGCGACCGACGGCGTCGATTTCATCGATGAAGACGATGCATGGTGCGTTTTTCTTCGCCTGTTCGAACATGTCACGGACACGGCTCGCACCGACACCGACAAACATTTCGACAAAGTCGGAACCGGAGATCGAGAAAAAGGGCACGCCAGCTTCGCCCGCAATGGCGCGGGCCAGCAGGGTTTTACCCGTACCGGGCGAACCGACCAGCAGCGCGCCTTTCGGAATCTGGCCGCCAAGCTTGGCGAAACGACCGGGATTTTTCAGAAATTCGACAATCTCTTCGAGCTCTTCGCGAGCTTCGTCGATACCGGCGACATCGGCAAAGGTGACCTTGCCCTGCTTTTCGGTCAGCAGTTTCGCCTTGGACTTGCCAAAGCCCATCGCTCCGGAACCGCTGCCCTTCTGCATTTGGCGCAGCACGAAAAAGGCGATGCCGAGGATCAGCAGGAAGGGCAGGGACTGGACGAGAATGATCTGCCAGATGCTCGCCTGTTCCTGTGCCTTGCCGCTATATTCGACGCCCTTTTCATCAAGCAGCGTTACCAACGAAGGATCGCTGCCGACTGGCGTTGTCGAGAATCGGTCGCCGTTGGTGAGTTCGCCGGTGATCTGGTCCGGCGCGATGGCAACGCTTTTGACGCTGCCTTCTTCCACCTTGTTGCGGAATGAAGAATAGCTGATTCCCGTTCCCGCATCGGTTGCGGTGCCGGCACCAAACATCGAAACGGTCAGCAGCAGCGCTACAATGACACCGGCCCAGATGAACATGCTTTTCATCCACGGGTTTTCTTTGGGATCCTGTTCGTCATTCATTACGCAAATTGTCCTGTAATCGTTGGTGCGGCGGATGATAGGGATAAGGCCGCGATTTTCCTTAGACTAAAGATAGTCCTTTTGCGGCGGATGACAATATGAACACCAATGTTTTTACCGATCAGAGTAATCGGGTCGGCCCGGAATAGGACAGAATCAGGGAATTTGGCTGTTCCGGCGCTTCGGCGCGGTCCGAAACGTCCATTTCTCTCCGCCCCGGCACAGAATGTTTCCGAGAGTGACGGTTTCGCCGCGTTGCAGGGCGTGGATCGTCTGGTCGACCTGATTGCCGCGCGGGGACAGGGCGGGATCGCAGATATGCAGGCATTTGAGCAGCAGGCGACGCTCGATCTCGTGCGGGAAACCGATTTTGGACAGCGCGCAACCGTCATCCGCGCTTTTGACATATTCGGCCGCAAGCTGGTCGACATGCCACTCGATCGCCTCCCGGGCAGAGCCTAGCGCGCTGGCGCTCTGGCTGGCGAGGCTGGTGTCAAATCCTTCAAGATCCTTGAGCGCATTGCGCACGCGCACGCGATCATAGCCCTGATCGGCGTTGGACGGGTCGTCGACCGCCTCGATGCCGTGGCTGGCGACATAGGAGATTAGTGCGGACTTCCGAAAATGGAGCAGGGGCCGGACTATATTGTTTCGTTTCTCCCGGATACCGGACATCCCGTCGATGCCGCTGCCACGCAATATGCGCATGATCATGGTTTCCAGTTGATCATCCGCATGATGGGCGGTCGCCAGCCAATCGACATGATGGTCTTTCATCCAGTCATGGAGCAATCCATAGCGCGCGCGTCGTGCTGCGGACTGAATGCTGCCGCGGATCGGAACGACCGGTCGGAGGATTGCATGGGGGATCGACCGCTGGTCGCATATCGACGCGACAAATTCCGCTTCCGCCCTTGCTGCAGGGCGCAAGCCATGATCGACGGTCGCAGCGGCAATTCTTCCCGGATAGGTCTCAAATGCCAATAATAACAGGGCCAGACTGTCGGGACCGCCGGAAACGGCGAGACCGAGTTTCTGGTCATTTGATTCAAACGCGGGGATCAGCCGAGAAACCGCCTCGACAAAATCTTTCCGGAGCGAGGCAGTTTCATTGTCCATGCGCTATTTGCAGTTGGCGGCAGCCTTGCCCGATGCAACCCGGTCAGCAAGCCGTCCACTGGCCACATCCGGATAGACATCCTGCATTTCTGCCAATACCCGGCAGGCATCGTCCTTCTTGCCCAGTTGCACCAGCGCAGTGCTCAGAAAATAGAGGCTATCGGGAGCGCGTTCACCGCGCGGCCGTTTCTGGTAATTTTCATAAAGCGCAACCGACGCCAGAGCGGGCTTGCCGTCATCAAGATAGGCGCGGCCCAGCAAATTCTGGGCGAAGCTGGCGCGGCGATGGTTGGGGTGTTCCTCGGCTGCTTTCTTCAACTGGGCCTGCGCTTCGGGATAAAATTTGGCATCCCACAAACGATATCCATAGATATAGGCATCTTCCGCAGCATCACCAGTTTCCGGCATGACGATGGCGGCGACCCCGGCAACCCGCTTGGGATCGGGGGCAGCCTCTGACGCCGCTGCTGTGGTTGCGGCGGTTGATCCGCTGACCGTGCTGCTGGTTGCGCTAGCCACGGGTGCCGCGGATGCGGCCAGTTGGTCTTCAATCTTTTTCAGTCGAAATCCGTTTTCTTCCACTCGTCCCGTGAGGTTTGCAAGACTGGATTCCAGCGCGTCAACACGGGCGATCAGATCGGTGACGGCCGAAGTCGTGCTGGTCGTTCCGGACGAAGCAGGGTCGGCATCAGCGGTGATTTCGGGTTCGAAAAAGCGGGAGGAACCGCCGGGGAAAACCTTGCGCTGGATCGCACGCATTTCCTGTTCGAGCCGGTCAACCCGCTTGTCCGTATTGCTATCCTGCGCTGATACCGGAGCGCTGATGAGAACGCTGGCGAGAAGGATTGTGAAACCGAATATCTTCATCGAAGTCTCCGCTGAATTTGGCGCATATTAACCATATACAAGCCTGAAAAGTAAAGAATATTATACCCGGAAGTCCGATGATTTCTATCGGTCTCCTTCCTTTCGTCTGCGTGTGCGGGCCTCAGTCAGTCGTTATATCGGCCGCCGGATCGCTTGCTTCTTCACGGGCAAGCAGGGCCGCCGCGCTGATTCCGACATCCTTGATGGTCCGTTCTGCCGTGCCCAGTTGCGGTACGACCTGGCCGTCTATCGTGACGGTCAGCGCATCGGGGCGTCCGGTCAGGATCTGCGGATCGTCGGCATCAGCCGGAACGGTGAACGTGTCTCCGGCTGCCATCTCGTTTTCGAACAGGCGCTTGCCTTCGGCGTCATAGATTTTCAACCAGACATTCTGGGTTGCGGTCAGGACCACGGTTCCCTGGCTTGACGGGGTCGGGCCACCGTTCTCGATATTCTGGGCACTGGAATTTCCAGAAGCGGTTGCCATTTCGGTTGCCGGTTCGTCTGCCGCGATCTGGGTGGGCTCGTCCGGATTGAGGACCAGGGTACGCCAGACCAGATAACCGACGAGGACCAGCGCACCGATACCGGCAGCGGCCCATGCGAGATAGCTGGGCGGGATGCTGGAAGGATTGGCCGGATCATATTCGCTCATTTCGGGCTGGTAGGACGCGAGACCCTGTTCTTCCATTTCGCCGCGCAATTGGCTGCCGATGGAGGCATCGCTCAGCCCGACGGTGCGGGCAAAAGATTTGGCAAAACCGATTGCATAAGTCCGGCCGGGAAGAGCTTCAAAGTCACCGTTTTCGATCGACGCCAGATGGCGTCGCGGAATGCGGGTTTTTTTTGCGATATCTTCCAGCGACATATTTTTTTGCTCACGCGCCTGGCGTAGCAATGCACCTGTGCTGTGCAGATGCAGTTCGACATTCTCGTCGTCATTGGTTTCTTCGGCCACTCCACACTCCATTTGGCCGGATAATTCTGCGACCCTTTTCGCACACCCCCGGATAATGTGACGAAAAAAGCCAGTTTGGGCGGCAAAAGTCAATGCCTATCATGGTCGGCGCACCGCATTTTTTGATTTTCGTCTCTTCAGTCCCGAATCTGGTGATCGATTGCGGGAAAAGAGATCAGCCCAGATCGACATTGCGTTGATTTGCCCATTGTTCAAGACGTGTCCGCGGTTGGGCCGATCCCTCTTTCAAAATCGCTTCAATTTCCAGCTTTGCCTCGCCGATGTCGAGCGACCGCACCATTGCCTTGATCGGGCCAACCGAAGCGGGCGTGATAGACAGATTGCGAATCCCTAGCCCCAGAAGTGCGAGCGCGTCGAGCGGCCGGCCCCCCATTTCTCCGCATATAGCGAGAGGGATATTGAACCGCCCCGCATTTTCTGATGCGCGATGTATAAACCTCAGAATTGCCGAACTCATCCAGTCAAAGCGCTCTGCCAGTTTCGGGTTGCTGCGGTCGGCGGCAAAAAGAAACTGGGTCAGGTCATTGGTCCCGATGGAAAGAAAGTCGAGCCGGTCCGC
This sequence comes from uncultured Sphingorhabdus sp., assembly GCA_905479715.1. Classification (GTDB taxonomy): domain Bacteria; phylum Pseudomonadota; class Alphaproteobacteria; order Sphingomonadales; family Sphingomonadaceae; genus Parasphingorhabdus. The sequence goes on along the minus strand of CAJQNR010000069.1, from coordinate 33,462 downwards.
CATCAGGTCAAGGCATTCTGCGAGGGCCGGGACCTCGAGCATGGCACCATAGCGAATCTGGGTTGGCAGCCTCTTTTTCTGACCGCGCAGATAGGTCAGCTGGTTTTCGAATACCGCCTTGGCTTCGTCAAACTCCCAGGGTTCTGCGATCATCGGGAACATGACATTCAGCTTCCGGCCTGCCGCCGCCTCGATCAGGGCCCGCGCCTGCACTTTCATCAGGGCATCCCGTTCCAGACCAATGCGGATCGCCCGCCAGCCCATCGCCGGATTGTCTTCCTTGAACTCGCTCGCCTGAAAATAGGGCAACGGCTTGTCACCGCCGATATCGATCGTGCGGAAGATGACCGATTTTTCGCCGGCGGCATCCAGTACGTCGCGGTAAAAGCGGGTCTGGCCGGCCCGGCCCGGCATGGCGGCGGCCACCAGAAACTGAAATTCGGTGCGGAACAATCCGATACCGTCTGCGCCGGTCAGGTTGAGCAGAGCCAGGTCATCCCGCAGGCCGGCGTTGATATTGACGGTGATCCGGACGCCGTCTTTTGACACCGCTTCCTTGTCGCGCAGTTCGGAATAGGCGGTGCGCTTTTTCTGGCTGAGCTCCAGCTGTGCTTCAAATGCTTCCTCAACCGACGCGCTGGGCCGCACAAACACGACATTGTCGTCCACGTTGAGCAAAAGATGATCGTCCTCGCGGACCACCTGCCGGATATTCTTGACCTGGCCGAGGATGGGGATGCCCATGGCACGGGCGATGATCGTGACATGGGCTGTCAGCGAACCTTCCTCGAGGATGACGCCTTTGAGCCTGCGCCGGTCATATTCAAGCAGCTCTGCCGGACCAAGATTGCGGGCAATCAGGATCGTGTCCTGCCGCAATCCCATTTTCGCCGCGGTATTCATCTGGCCGGAGACGATGCGCAACAGGCGGTTGGCGAGATCCTCGAGATCATGCATGCGCTCTGCGAGAAGCGGATCGTCAATCTGCCGCATCCGCATCCGTGTATGCTGCTGTACCCTTTCGATCGCCGCTTCAGCGGTCAGGCCGCTGTCGATCGCTTCGTTGATGCGCCGGCTCCAGCCTTCATCATAGGCAAACATCTTGTAGGTCTCGAGCACTTCCTCATGCTCGCCGCCGACCCCGAATTCCGCCTGGCTGGTCATCTGGTCAATCTGGGCGCGCATCTTGTCGAATGCAGAATAGACGCGGTGGCGCTCGGCCTCGGTATCTTCGGCCACCGTATGCTCGATCTTCACCCGCGGCTGATGGAAGACCGCGTGACCGCTGGCTTTGCCCTTGACCAGCTGCAACCCGCTGAGGCGGCTGGCCCCGTTGTCGAAATTTGCGGTTTCATCGGCGAAATTATTGTCGACAAATTCGGCGCTGGTGATCAGTTCCGACAACACCATCGCTGCCGTCTCAAAGGCTTCGATTTCCACTTCGGAATAGCGGCGCGGGTCGACATGCTGGGCGCATAAAACACCGATGGCCTGCTGGTTGCGGATGATCGGCACACCGGCAAAGCTGTGGAATTTTTCTTCACCGGTTTCCGGTCGATACTGGAAATCGGGGTGGCTGGCGGCTTCGTCCAGATTCAGCGTCTCGACATTTTTCGCAATATAGCCGGTAAGGCCTTCGCCCATGGCGAGCTTGGTGACGTGAACCGCTTCAGGATTGAGCCCGTGTGTAGCAAACAGTTCCAGGACGCCTTCCCGGCGCAAGTAGATGGAACAGACCTCGCTGTTGACCGCGTCGGCAATCGTGTCGACCACCTGGTTCAGCTTTATTTCGGCGTTACCACGCGTCGCCATGATCGCGCGCAATCCGGTCAGGATGTTGCGGGCGGTTTTTGTACTGGCGGGATCGGTTGCGGGCATGAGTGTCGCCTAGCAGAAAGGCCAAGTGAGTGCGATATCGAAAAATGGCCTATCGGCTAAAACGAAAGTTTGTCACCTGTTCCGCCTTAGCGGTGCCCCGGATCCGCGTTCAATTCAGCAATTCCTCTTTCAGTCGCAGCTTTTCCTTTTTGAGACTATTAATTCGAATCGTGTCGGGGCGTGGCCGGGTTTCTTCTTCATTGATCTGGCGTTCGAGCGCTTCATGCTTGTTGCGCAGTGCTGACATGTGATTCTGAATCATTAAAATCTCCTCAAAGAAGTTGTTTATGAATGGGAAAGAGGACGAAGTTTCCTTTCTTGCTGTATCGCCAAATTCCGTTGCGGATCTGGCCTCATGGTTAAAATGCCTTGGTTTGGACATGAACCATGAATAAGGTTAGATTACAAAATTGCAGTGCTGACGCAAGGGGTGAGATTGAACCATAATGGGGATGAGCGACGAAGAGTTGCAAATGCGGCTTGAACTGCTGAGAATTGAACATCGCGATCTTGACGAGTCCGTTAGCGCGCTGGTCGAAACCGGTAATCCCGATCAGCTCCGGCTGGCACGCCTCAAGAAAAGAAAATTGCAGTTGCGCGACCGCATCATAATGATTGAGAATCAGCTCATCCCCGACATTATCGCCTGACGCTCAAGCTTTAATGCGGGGTCGCGATTCGTTAACCAACATTGTCCACCAGTTAACCCCGGGAACGCTCCCGTATCAGTTTGGAACAGCCGCCTTCCGGGGCAGTCTGTAGCACGAAAATCCCTGTCCATGAGGGGCAGCATTTTGCTACGGAGAAAAAATGGCAGACCGTGAATCACTTTTGACCGCGAAACTGATGGACGCACTTTATACCGAAGCGATGGTGCTGGCGGATGAAGCGCGGTCCTATTTTGAATCGGGTCGATTCACCGAGGATTCCTGCGACGACACCAATCTCGCCGTTTCCTTTTCCTGTGAGTCGCTGAAAGTGACGACACGGCTGATGCACTGCATCGCTTGGTTGCTGAATCAGAAAGCCCTGCACAGCGGGGAATTGACCGAAGGCGAAGCCTGGAACCATGATCGCGCGCTTGGCTATGCGCCGGCGACCGACCGGACGATGGTCGACCGCTTCCCGCCGGAAGCCCGGCAGATCATTGTCGCGAGCGAGGAGCTGTTCCAGCGCCTGCAACGTCTTTCGGCGCGGCTGCAACAGGAAATGGAAGCCGAGTCAGCGGTACAGGACATGTTCCGCCGACTGGAAAGCAGCTTCTAGTAGAGCACTGGTCGCTCAGGCCGTTGCGGCCTCTTTCTCGTCCATTGTCGGATAATCGGTATAACCTTCGGGACCCTGACTGTACCAGGTCGGCGTGAAGTCGATCGGGTTGAGCTCTGCTCCGGCCCGGAAGCGGGCGGGCAGGTCGGGATTGGTCATGAAGGTCCGGCCGAAACTGATCGCGTCAGCCTTGTTCTCGGCCAGTGCTGCGGTCGCATTGTCATAAAAATAGTCGCTGTTGAGCACGAGCGGGCGGTTGAACACCGGGCGGATATCCGGGCTGACCGGTGGCACGTCGGTATTGCCATAGGTGCCATGGGCAGGGGGTTCGCGCAGTTCGAGGAAGGCGATGCCGATCTCGTCGAGCAATTTTGCCGCTGCGGTGAAGGTTGCGACCGGAGTCGCGTCATCGGCCCCCTGGGAATCGCCATTGGGGGACAGGCGAACCGCAACCCGGTCACCGCCCCAGACATCGACCAGTCGCTCGGTCACTTCGCCGAGCAGGCGGATACGATTTTCAACCGGTCCACCATATTCATCGGTCCGCAAATTGGTGCCGGAGCGGATGAACTGGTCGATCAGATAGCCATTGGCAGCGTGTAGCTGGACACCGTCAAAGCAGGCCTTTTTGGCGTTTTCGGCAGCATTTTGATAATCATCAAGCAGGCCGGGGATTTCGGAGATTTCCAGCGGCCGGGCTTCTGCGTAATCCCGCTTGCCCTGATAGGTCCGGACGCTGCCCGGGGCGGTCGTTGCAGAGGCGGAAACGGGTTTCTCGCCGTTCAGGAAATCGGGATGCACGATCCGGCCCATATGCCACAATTGACAGATGATCTTGCCACCGGCCTGATGGACCTGTTCGATCACCGGTTTCCATGCTTCGGTCTGCTCGTCGTTCCAGATGCCGGGCGCGAACGGAGTGCCCAGGCCCTGCTGGCTGATTCCGGTGGCTTCCGAGATTATCAGACCGGCGCCGGCGCGCTGGCTGTAATATTCTCCCATGATCGGGGTGGGCACAAAGTCGACCGTCGCGCGGCAGCGGGTGAGGGGGGCCATGAACATGCGGTTCTTGGCTTCGATAGCGCCAACGGTGATCGGATCGAACAATGTGGTCAAGATGAAATTCCCTGAAACTGGAGGCGTGAATTGTTAATCAGACAGTTAAGAGGCCATGCCTATGAATGCAATGGTTTGAACCCAAGCAATTTCTGTCTATATTGATAGCTCTGATTTCAAAGGAACACCCATGTCCGTATCGTTGCCCGAAGATCCGACCCTGGATGAAGTACGTGCCTTTCTTGCTCCGGCATTGGCCACGCAGGCGGCGTTTGACGGCTGGAACGAAAAGGCGGTTCTGGCAGCGGCACAATTGGCTGCTGTCGACGAAGATCTGGCGAGACTGGCGTTTAACGAGGGGCCGGTCGACATGATTGATGCCTGGTTTCTCGCAGTTGATGAACAGATGGCGGTAAAATTTAGCGGCGAGGAGCTCGCGGCGATGAAAATACGGCAGCGGATCCAGGCGCTGGTCGAAGCAAGGCTGGACGTCCTCGGCCCTGACCGCGAAGGCCTGCGGCGTGCGCTGGCGATTCTGGCGGCACCACCCCATTTGCGCAAGGCGGCAAAAATGGGCTGGCGCGCAGCCGACAAAATGTGGCGGCTCGCCGGTGACACCGCGACCGACTATAATCATTATACCAAACGGACGCTGCTATCCGGCGTTTATGGCAGCACGATCAGTGTTTTTCTGGATGATGACAGCGAGAACCATGCCGACACCCGTGCGTTTCTCGCCCGCCGGATTGAAAATGTCATGCAATTCGAGAAGGTGAAGGCCAAGGTTACGGGCCGGGGCCGTGACCGTTTCAGCATGGCGCGCTTTGTCGGGCGGTTGCGCTATCGTGGTGCCTGAGCCACGGATTCTGGCTGGAATTTCAACTGATGCTTGACGCACGGTCGCACCGAAGACTATCCAGCCTTTCTACTAAATTTGCATGGCGGTGCGAAATCGACAAAAAGACTCGCCAAGATTAATCAGTAATGATAATCAATCGCAATTAGTATAACCGAGTTGCGATATATGCCGACACCTACAACCCTGGACCAGCTGCCACTCCGGCAGAATGCTCAAATCGTGGCGGTCGATTGGGGCGCGATTTCCGACAATGAAGGCCGTCGTCTTCGGGCGCTTGGCATTGACGAGGGCATTTCGGTCGAGAAGCTCTACAAGGGCATGTTCGGCCTGAATGATCCGATCGCACTGAAAGTCGGACGGATGCTGATTGCGATCCGAAAATCCCATGCCCAGGTGATATCCGTTCGCCCGGATCCGGTTGCGATCCCGGCCTGATTGATGTCCGAAATCGCACCTCTCATTGTCCTCGCGGGCAACCCCAATTCGGGCAAAAGCGCCCTGTTTAATGCGCTGACCGGCGCGCGCCAGAAGATTGGCAATTATCCCGGTGTCACAGTCGAGCGCAAATCCGGTCATTTTTCCTTTGCGGACGGCCGACATGCGGAACTGGTCGATTTGCCGGGCAGTTACAGCCTTGACCCGACCAGCCCGGACGAGGAAGTGACGCGCGGCGTGATCATGGGGTTGCAAGACGGGGAGCGCAGGCCCGACGCCATCGTCATCGTGCTTGATGCTGCCAATCTCGACAATCATTTGCGCTTTGCGCTGGAAGTGATCGGGCTTGGCCATCCGGTCGTGGTGGCGCTCAACATGATGGATCTGGCCGAACGGGACGGGTTGACCCTGGACCCGAAGAAACTCGAGGAGCTCCTGGGGGTTCCGGTGGTTCCTACCGTCGCGGTACGGCGGCGCGGGCTGGACGAACTGACGGCGACGCTGGAAAACCGGCTTCAGCAGAAAACGACGCCGCACAAGCCTATCGTCGTCGCAGAGCGCGATCACGGTTTGCGCAAACAGGCCAAGCAGATTGCCAATCAGGTGATCGTTGCCGAGACCGCTGGCCGACGCTGGTCGGAGCGGGCCGACAGGCTGTTTCTCCATCCTTTTCTGGGGCCGCTGATTCTGCTCTCGGTGCTGTTCATCATGTTTCAGGCGGTGTTCGCCTGGTCCGAAGCGCCGATTGGCTGGATTGAAGGCGCCAGCGAGTGGGCCGCTGCCGCAGTCGAAAGCAATTTGTCGCCGGGCTTCCTGCGCGATTTCATCATCGAAGGCGCGATCGGTGGCGTCGGTTCTGTGGTCGTGTTCCTGCCGCAGATCCTGATCCTGTTCCTCTTCATCCTGATCCTCGAAGCGAGCGGCTACATGACCCGCGCCGCCTTCATCATGGACCGGCTGATGGCGAGCGTTGGTCTGTCAGGCCGCAGCTTCATTCCTTTATTGTCTTCCTTTGCCTGTGCCATTCCCGGCATCATGGCGACGCGCAGTATCGCGGATCCGCGGGATCGGTTGACCACGATATTGGTCGCGCCGCTGATGACCTGCGCTGCGCGGCTCCCCGTTTATGCGATCATCATCGGCGCGTTCATCCCGCCGACCAAGGTCGGTCCCGGTATCGGGTTGCAAGGGCTGGTGCTGTTCGGACTTTATGTTTTTGGCATTGTCGGCGCGATGATCGTCGCGCTGGTGTTGCGGTCGACGGTGACCAAGGGGCCGAACAGCGGCTTTCTGATGGAAATGCCGAAATATCAGCTGCCCAGCCTGCGAGACATATTGATCGGTCTGTGGCAGCGGGCCTGGATTTTCCTGCGCCGCGCCGGAACGATCATCTTTGCCGCAACCGTGGTATTGTGGCTTTTGCTCACATTTCCGAAAGTGCCCGAAGACAGCGCAATGAGCCAGGTCGACTATAGCGTTGCCGGGCGGATTGCCAATGTCATCGCGCCCGTCGTCAAGCCGATCGGCTTCAATCGCGATATCGCGCTAGCTCTGATCCCGGCGATGGCCGCCCGCGAAGTCGCGGTTGCCGCGCTCGCCACGACCTATGCGATTGATGCGCCGGACGAGGAAGCGGAAGCCAAATCACTGACCGAGCGTCTGCAAAGCGGCTGGTCGCTGCCGACCGCTTTGGCGTTTCTCGCCTGGTTCGTCTTTGCGCCGCAATGTATCTCGACCATCGCGGTGACCAAGCGCGAAACCAACGGCTGGAAATGGCCGATGTTCATGCTCGCCTATCTTTTTGCCCTCGCATACGTTGCGGCCGGTATTACATATTGGAGTGCTGTCGCCCTCGGTCTATAGAGTCTCCAAGAATCGATAATCACATATATTTTTGGGGAATTTGAAATGGCCGGCGGCATCAACAAAGTCATCATCGTAGGCAACCTGGGCAAGGATCCGGAAGTGCGTACCTTCGCCAATGGCGGCAAAGTTTGCAATTTCAGCGTCGCAACGTCCGAAAGCTGGAAAGACAAGCAGACCGGCGAGCGCAAGGAAAAGACCGAGTGGCACAATATCTCGATCTATAACGAAGGCCTTGCGGGCGTCGCCGAAAAATATCTCCGCAAGGGCAGCAAGGTCTATCTGGAAGGCAAGCTGCAGACCCGCAAATGGCAGGACCAGTCCGGCAACGACCGCTATTCGACCGACGTCGTGCTGCAGGGCTTTGACGCCAAAATGGAAATGCTCGACAGCCGCCAGGGCGGCGGACAGGGCGGCGGTTCCAATGACGGCTGGGGTGGCGGTCAGGGCGGCGGCGCGCCTTCGGGTGGTGGTTCCGGTGGCAGCTGGGGCCAGACCGGTGGCGGCGGTCAGGGCGGCGGCGCCTTTGACAGCGATCTCGACGACGACGTTCCGTTCTAGTCGGTCAGGCTGACGTCCAAGTCTTCATACATGCATCGATCGCGAGACAAACACGGGGACCGGTTCCCCTTGTTTGGCAAAATCCGGCTGCGCTATTCGTCGGGCATCCCGACAAACAGCGCAATCAACCCGATCATCGCGCAATAGCGGAAGGCGGCGTCGAGCACGGCTTCGCGCATGACCTCGGAACGCCACAGTTCAAACCATGATTCGGCAATGACGATCCAGCCGAAAAACAGCATGAAAATCGCGACCGCGCAGCCGGCCAGCGCATATGTTTTTGCCTTGGCAAAGACCGCGGCATCCCCTGCGCGCGCCGCCCACATCTGCCAAGCTCCGGCCAGACACAAAATCGCGCTGGCAGATTTGAGAAACACGATGGCCAGCGCAATTGCGAGAATCAAGGCGGGGCTAGATGTCGCCCGCCAGTCGTCGGCCCCGCCGTCAAATGTGGACATGGACGTCGCAGCAGCCACCGCTCCTGTCGTGCCGTTCCAGTCATAAATATTACCGTAAATTCCCACCAAGCCCCAGGTGGAGACGCTTAAGATCAGCAAGATTTTCATGATGCGTAACATGTTTTATTCTCCCCTTGAGCATGTTGATATGCTCCAGAAGCCATTAATTGAAGCGATTTTTGACGACATATTGCGTTTGAATTTCACCATCATTGCTCGCGTCGGTGAGGCCGGCGGCGCTTTTGACAGGGAGCGGGATGGCGACATTCCTCTCGGGGCCATTCTGTTCCAGACCCGTATTTTGCTCCGAAAGCAGATAGCGGTCAGACCATTTTTATTGACATAGTGATCTAATACACCAATACTCCATGGCATTTTCAGGCTGCCGATCAGGCAGCATTATTGGTCAGGGATAAACGCCATGCGGATATTATTGGTCATGCTGGTGACATTATGTTTCTCAACATCGGCATCGGCGCAGTCGATCGATATTGATATTGATATTGCCAAGGCACAAAGACTGCTGGCACTTGCCTGCTCCGACGCAGAGATTGACGATGCAGAGTTTACCGAATCTCCCGTCGTGCAGAGCCAGATAAGCCATCACCAAGAATTTGGCGCGCGCTTTTCGATGGAGAATTATCTCCTCGGGCTGCGGGCCATGTCGCAATGCAGGACGCCCGAGCCGGACGCCTTCCGATTCAAGGCGCTCGTTGAACAGCGACAGTTGATGGAAACGGCGATCAATCATCTTGCCCGGAATCGCGATGACCTGATCAAACGGGTTCACGACAATCTTCTGCCCTATGCGCCCGCAGATATGGCGTTCGAGGGCAAAGCCATCATTGCCGCTGCGAGTTTTTCCTGCGGCGGTTTTTCCAACCGCGGAATTTTCTTCATAGACTTGCCATGTCTGGCACCCGATATCGAAGGGGAATATGAAGCCATAATCCAGCTGATCACGCACGAAACCTATCATGCCATGCAGAACCGGTTCGCTTCCAGAGCGCTGGTCGCCAAAGAAGATGTGTCCACGGATATTCAGGCATGGGACTATATGTTTCACCGGCTGGCGATGGAAGGCAGCGCGTCGTTCGTCGGAGATATGCGCAATATCGAGGGTGACGGCCGCTATGCAGAATATTCGCGCGACGTGGCGCAGCGCAGCTTTCGCCATTTGGCCTATAATTTTCAGTTGCTGGGAATCCTGATGGAAGCCATCGGCAATGACCCGGCACGCGTCAAAGAACGTTTTCCCGAGATTTATGCTCTGGCATTTGACGGCAGCTTTGGCGAACTATCCTATTTTACCGGTCAGCAAATGACCGCCGAAATTGTCCACAGCTTCGGCGCGCAATCGATTCCCTGCCTGCTGGCGCAGCCGCCAGAGAATTTTGCACTGGCCTATCATCAGGCTCTTGCTGACGGAGACAATCTCGAAAAATCGGAAAAGCTTCCGTCTTCTGTCGTTGAAATCGCCGGTCGGCTCTCGAAAGAACGGACCGGGTCAACGGGCCTTGATCTCTGCCTCAAGCGATCAAAATGACAATAATGTGAGCGGAGGCGATCGGGGATATTATAATTTATGCCCGGTCCGGTCGCGCTTGGTATCGAGATAGAATTCATTGTGCGGATTGGCGGCGATCTTGACCGGCAGGCGTTCTTCCACGGTCACGCCGCAGGCTTCCAGACCTTCCACTTTTTCCGGATTGTTGGTCATTAACTTGACCCTGGGCACGTGGAGCAATTCCAGCATCCGGGCGGCAATCGAAAAATCCCGCGCATCAATGGCAAAGCCGAGCCGCTGGTTGGCGTCGACCGTGTCAAAGCCCTGATCCTGCAGTGCATAGGCGCGCAGCTTGTTGATCAGGCCGATCCCGCGCCCTTCCTGTCTCAGATAGAGCAGAACCCCCCAGTTTGCTTCGCTCATCTGGTGCAGCGCGGCGTGCAATTGCGGACCACAGTCGCATTTCAGGCTGCCGAGCACGTCCCCGGTCAGGCATTCGCTGTGCAGGCGCACGACCGGCGTGCTGCTGTCGCGCTTGCCGACGACCAATGCGATATGGTCGGTGGCATCGGCATCGCTGCGGAAACCGTAGATATGCGCTTCGCTATTCGCAGCGACCGGGAGGCGCGCATGGGCGCTGATCTTGAGGTTGGCGGAATCGGCATAGGCGGCGGCATCCTTCGCCTCGACAATATCCTCGGCGCTATCGACAAGCACGAACGCGGGCAGCAGGCCCCCCTGACGCGCCAGTTCCATCGCCGCGGTGGCAGCGGACGCATTGGTCAGCGCCTCGCTGCGGAACGGGCCCTTCATCGGATATTGCATGTCGAGCACGGGATCGACGATGGCGATTATCTCCGCCGCGGTGACGGGAGCGGGCAGGCTGATCTGGATCGGCAGATTCGGGTCGGCGGCGGCAAACTGGTTGAGCAGCTTGAGCGTCGCCGCACGGCTGGCGGAGATGAGCAGCGAGACAGTGCCGGTCGAGGGCAGCATGTCGTCCAAATTGCCGGTTTCCACGGGCAGCAGGTTCAGCCGCGTGCCGTCTGCTTCCACGCCGATCGGCCAGCCCCGGCGGAGCGCATCAATCGCGCGGGCCGCACGGCGGGCAGCAGCCTTGTCAGCCTCGTCGAGAGGCACGGTGTTCAAAATTTGAATTCCGTGATCAGCGGCGCGTGATCCGAGGGCTTGCCCCAGCTGCGCGCGTCTTCCAGAACGACGTGGCTGACCGCATGGTCTTCCAGTTCCGGGCTGACCCAGACATGGTCAAGCCGGCGACCCTTGTCGGAAGCGCGCCAGTCCTTGGCGCGGTAGCTCCACCAAGTGAACAGGCGCTCGGGATCGGGAATCAGCTTGCGGCCGACATCGACCCAGCCATGGGCATCGCGCATCTTGTAGAGATGATCGATCTCGATCTGGGTGTGGCTGACGACCTTGAGCAGCGCCTTGTGGCTCCAGACATCGGCTGGCAGCGGCGCGACGTTGAAGTCACCCATCAGGATCGTCGGTTCCTTGAGATTGGCCGACCATTCGGTCATCCGTCCGAAGAAATCCAATTTCTGGCCGAATTTCGGATTGAGGTCGCGGTCGGCGATTTCGCCGCCGGCGGGAATATAGACATTCTCGATTCTGACGCCATTTTGCAGCACCGCGCCGACATGACGGGCTTCGCCATTATTCTGCCAGTCGAACCGTTCGTCCTTGTGCAGTGGCACGCGGCTGATGATCGCGACACCATGGTGCATCGGCTGACCGTGCAATATCATGTGATTATAGCCGAGGCGCCTGAACATGCCTTCGGGAAATTGTTCATCGCGCACTTTGGTTTCCTGCAGGCACAGGACATCGGGTGCTTCCTCGGTCAGGAAGCGTTCGACGATGTCGAGGCGGGCACGTATGCTGTTAATATTCCAGCTTACAATTTTCAGACTATCATTCATGCCGAGTCTACTAGCCACGCTCGCACAGAAACCCAAGCCTAAAGGCGTTGGTGTTGTGCAGTAATTTCGAGGGGCGGAGAAAGTAAAACCCCCACCTCCGGGGGCATTAAGGAGGTGGGGGCAAACTCGCGTTCGTCACGCATAAGATGGGTCGAGATAATTTGTGTCAGGTAACAGGGGGGAAGACCTGACTGTCTCTTCTCATCCTGTGTTCTGTTATACTCCGATGTTTCTGTCGCGAATATGAACGAAGGAACGATCCTTATCTGCTGATCGGTAGCCCGTCTCGTTTCATCGCTTGCCGCGGCTTTTTCGGCGCGGATCGGTCCAGTTGAAGCGGCTGTTGGCAACCGGAACGCCGAATTTCTGGTTGGATAGCCGGATCGACGTGCGGTTGTTCTTCGAATCGAGCGATACCCATCCGTCGAGCTTCAAGCCACCGGGTGCACCCGGTTTTTTGGAGAAAATCATTGTAATTACACCATATTCCGGGCGTTTGGGGTCACTGACCTCGACGCTCAGAACGTTGGAATTGCGAGTCGGAACGATTTTCCCATATTTCGACAAATCCCGTTCCGGATTGAGCAGCGCAGCCAGCGGGCTGTTGCTGATCGGCCAGCGCTGGACCTGGTTCACTTCATAGTCGATCAGCGTCAGCGCTTTCCCGTCTCCAACGATCAGCAGATTGGCATCCTTTTGATATTGAAAGCGAATCTTGCCGGGCTGCTTGATAGTGAGCGTCCCGGTCAGCAACCGGCCACTCCGGTCGGTCTGGGTGAAATTCGCGGTCATGGTCGTCATTGCGCGCAAATGGTTCGAAATTTGGGAAAGACTGTTGGTAGAGCTTTGCTGGGCGGCTGCGGGCAGGCTTGCTGTCAGGGCCAGGGGCGCAGCGATCAAGGCGAAACCATATTTCAACATTACGAAAACTCCAGATTATCCAGATATCCGCCTAGCCAGTGGCGATTGAACGATGGCTTAATCACTTCCTCAGCCAAATGACCAGATCTCTCTAGAGCGGCTGGCCATGCTGATCGCGCAGCACTTCGCGGCGACCGATATGGTTGGGGGCGCTGATAAATTCATCTTCCTCCATCCGGTCGATGATCCGGGCCGCGGTATTATAGCCGATCCGCAATTGCCGCTGCAGCCAGCTGGTCGATACTTTCTGGCTCTCGAAGACGATCTGGCAGGCCTGCGTATATTGCCGGTCTTCCTTGTTGTCGCTGAGATCGGCACCATCGAGGGCAAAGCTGCCGTCCTCGGGCTCCTCGGTCACCGCCTGGATATAGTCCGGCGCTCCCTGAGAACGCCAGTGGTCGGCAACCCGTCGCACTTCGTCATCGGAGACGAACGGTCCGTGAACACGGGTCAGTTGCTTGCCCCCGGGCATATATAGCATGTCGCCCTTGCCGAGCAGTTGCTCCGCGCCCTGTTCACCCAATATCGTCCGGGAATCGATTTTCGAAGTGACGTGGAAGCTGATCCGGGTCGGCAGGTTGGCCTTGATCACACCGGTGATGACATCAACCGACGGCCGCTGGGTTGCCATGATCAGATGAATGCCTGCGGCACGCGCCTTTTGGGCGAGGCGCTGGATCAAAAATTCGACTTCCTTACCCGCGGTCATCATCAGGTCGGCAAGCTCGTCGACGATGATCACGATCTGCGGCAGCACTTCATAGTCGAGCTGCTCTTCCTCATAGATCGGGCGTGAGGTTTCGGGGTCATAGCCGGTCTGGACACGGCGACCGAGCGGTTGGCCCTTGGCCTTGGCAGCCTTCACCTTCTCGTTATAATTGGCGAGATTGCGGACCGAGATCGACGACATCATCCGGTAGCGTTCTTCCATCTGCTCGACCGCCCATTTGAGCGCCCTGATCGCCTTTGCCGGTTCGGTCACGACCGGCGACAGAAGATGGGGGATATCGTCATAGGTGCTGAGTTCCAGCATCTTGGGATCGATCATGATCATTTTGCACTCTTCCGGTGTCAGCCGGTAGAGCAGCGACAATATCATGCAGTTCAGGCCGACGGATTTACCCGAACCGGTGGTACCGGCGACGAGCAGATGCGGCATCGGTGCGAGATCGGCGATGACCGGATCGCCGGAGATATTCTTGCCCAATATGATCGGCAGCTTGCCGGTCTGTTCGGCGAAGCTGTCGCTGCCGACCATCTCGTGCAGGACAACCATCTCGCGATTGGCATTGGGCAATTCGATGCCCATGACCGTGCGTCCGGGAATGGCGGCAACACGCGCGGACAGTGCCGACATGTTGCGGGCGATATCTTCGGCGAGCTGGATGACGCGGCTGGCCTTGATGCCCGGCGCCGGTTCCAGTTCATACATGGTGACCACGGGGCCCGGCCGGACCGCGTTGATCGTGCCCTTGACGTGGAAATCGTCGAGCACGGATTCGAGCAGGCGGGCGTTGCGTTCCAGTCCGGCCTTGTCGATGACATTGTTATTCTGTTCCGGGGCAGGGGTCAGCAGGTCGAGTGACGGCAGCACATAAGGTCCGAAGAAATCACCCTGCTTGGCCTTGTTGGCACCGGCTTTTTTCGGGGGCAGGGCGCGGTCGCTGATTTCCGGCGGTGGCCGGTTGTCGGGTTTGACTTCCTTGCGCGGAGCGGGGTCTTTTTTGACTTTGGCGGGGACAGCGCCGGAACGGTCCGGTTCGATCACCAGGCCGTCTTCTTTCTGGCCAAAGGGAAGTTTGACCGTCGGAATTTTCAACGATGCGCCGGAAAACAGGGGGCGGTCCAGCCGCAAGCTATAATAGCTGAGGACAAGGCCACCGGCCAGGGTCAGGGCGGTCAGGATACCGGAAATCAGGCCGCTCCAGCTCGCAGACACCGCGTTGAGAGCGGCGCTGGTTCCATTGGCGATCAGCATGCCGGCGAGTCCGCCAAGCCCCGATGGCAATTCCATTTCCGGGTCCGGGTCCCACAAGGCGAGGCTGGTGCCGACCAGCAATATTCCGAACAGGCACCAGAGCAGTTGTTTCTTCCAGTCCGGCTGGGGAATGTCCCGCCACAGCCGATTGGCGAACACGAGCAGCAGCGGCAGAAGGAGAATGACGGGCAGCCCGACCAGCGCCAGAAGCAGGTCGGACAGATAGGATCCCAAAATTCCCATCCAGTTATGCTCCACACTGCCGGCGGACGTATTGAACGAGGGATCGCTGGGCGAATAGCTGACCAGCGCCAAAAACAGGAAGACGGCAGCCAGCACTATCGTGACGGCCCCGATCAGGGCACCGCTGCGCAACAGGCTGAGGCGCATGATCTCGCGCCAGTTCGCTTCATTGGCTTTTCCCGCCATCATATACTCCCGTGCCTCACCCCAGCCGAAGGCGGGCATTAACTATCTGCTCCTTTGCGCGAATCGGGGACTCGCCGTCAAGTTTCTTGGCGTTATTTTACCGGATTTGCCTTTCTTTCCCTGCCGCCGTTGCCTACCTAGATTCCATATTATGGCTCGGAAAGGCGGTCTCCATGGGATTTGATTCTCGGAATAGCGATATCATCATATTGGGAGCAGGCATGATCGGCCTGACCCAGGCGCTAGCACTGGCGGCCCATGGATTGCGTGTTGCCGTCATCGACCGCGCCGCGCCGGATGATTTGACCAACCCGCAAAATGATGCCCGGGTTTCCGCGATAAACAGCGCCAGCTGGAATATGTTCGACGCGATTGGACTGGCCGAGAAGCTGCGGCCGCATGGTTGCGAGATTGAAAAAATACTGGTCAATGACGGGTTGAAGCCGGGGACGCTGGATTTTTCAACGGGCGAGGACGAAGCCCCGATGGGCATCATGGTCGAAAATGCCATGCTTCGCCGGCTGCTGTTCGAAGCGGTTGAGGCCGATGATCGCATTGCCATGCACCTGTCGGCACAAGTTGCGTCCTGCGATCGTCAGGAGCACCGCGTCGATATAATGCTCGACAATGGCGAGCAGCTTGCCGCTCCGCTGTTGATTGCCGCCGACGGACGGGGGAGCCGGATGCGGGAGGAAGCCGGGATCATCATGGCACACTGGCAATATGATCATAATGCGATCGTCTGCAAGATCGCCCATGAAAAGCCGCATGGCAACACCGCCTATGAACTGTTCTTTCCGGCCGGACCCTTTGCGATCCTGCCGATGCTCGACGATGTCGACGGCAGGCACCGCTCGGCAATCGTATGGTCGGTTTCGAGAAAGGACGGGCCGGCCTATGCCAATATCAACAAGCGTGCCTTTGTCGCTGAAATGATGAAGAAGACCGGCGGTTTCCTCGGCGAGATCGAGTTGCTCACCGATCGCCCGACCTACCCGCTGGGTTTCCACCACAGTTCGCACCTGACCGCCGAGCGTCTGGTCCTGATCGGTGATGCCGGTCATGGTATTCATCCGATCGCGGGGCAGGGGCTCAATCTGGGATTGCGGGATGTTGCCGCGCTGACCGAATGTCTGGTCGAGGGCGCGCGAACCGGTCTCGATCTTGGTGATCCCCAAATTCTCGCCCGCTATGACCGCTGGCGCAGCTTCGACAATATGATGGTATCGGCGGCCACCGACCTGCTGACCCGCCTGTTTGGCCTGCCGGGAGCAACATCGTCGGCGATCCGGCGTATGGGCATCGGACTGATCCAGCGGATTCCGCCGCTCAAGGCACAATTCATGGCGGAGGCGAAAGGCGAAACCGGCGATCTGCCCAGGCTGCTCCGGGGTGAGCTGGTCTAGCCAGCGACCCTAACGCGACCCCTGACCGTCATCAATCTTGATCACGGTCCCCGTCACCGCATCCGACGAAGGCGAAACCAGATAGAGTAGGGTGCTATCCATCTGTTCCGGCTGGGCCACGCGCTTGCGCGGAAAATGGACGGAAAAGTCGCCAGCGCGCTCGATCATGCCATCGGCCATGTCGGTGGCGAACAGGCCCGGCGCGATGCCATTCACATTGATATGAAATTTCGACCATTCGACCGCCAGTGTTTCGGTGATGCGAACCACGCCGGCCTTGGTCGTCGAATAGAGGGCTGCTCCGCCGCCACTATAGCTGGTTGCGGCGATAGACGCGACATTGACGATCCGTCCGGGCGTTTTTTGGGCGATCAGCGGACGGGCAAATTCGTTCGACAGGATGAACACGCTGCGCAGGTTCGTATCGAGAACATCGTCAATCAGCTCGATCGACATCCGGGTGGCATGTTCGGCATCGACGATGCCGGCGTTGTTCACGAGTATATCCGGTTGGCCGAGCGATTCGCTGACGGTCGGCACGATCGCCTTCAGCTGGTCGGCATCACGGACATCGAGAGAGAAAGCTTCGGCTTCGCCGCCATCGGCGCGAATTTGCGCGACCAGTGCATCAAGCTTGTCCTTGCGGCGTGCCGTGCAGGCGACTTTTGCCCCGCAAGCGGCGAGTACCTTGGCGAAGCGCGCGCCCAATCCGGCGGAAGCACCGGTGACAAGGGCGGTACGTCCGCTGAGGTCGATAGAAAAATTGGGCGTGGTCATAAACGGGCATCCTCTTCATATTTTTGAAGAGGATGCCCGTAGTCGCGGGGTTAGCGCAAGGATTATATCAGTAGTTCAGATCTTCCTCTGCGATCGGAACGATCTTGATTTCGACGCGCCGGTTGGCGGCGCGGCCTTCTTCCGTGCTGTTGCTGGCAATCGGCTGGCTTTCACCATAGCCTTTTGTCGCGAGGCGCGCCCGCTGGACCCCGCTGTTGGCGAGGAAATTGGCAACCGATTCCGCCCGACGCTCGGACAGGGCCTGGTTATAGGCATCGCTGCCGGTGCTGTCGGTGTGACCGAGAACGTCGACATAGCTTTTCTCGTACCGCGACAATGTATCGGCGACATTGCTCAAAGTGCTTTGAAAAGCGGGGCTGATAGCGCTGCTGTCGACGGCAAAAGTCACGTTGGAAGGCATGTTGAGGATCAGGTTGTCGCCTTCGCGCGTCACATCGATACCGGTACCGGCGGTCTGTTCCCGCAGTTTCTTTTCCTGTTCATCCATATAATAGCCGATGCCCGCGCCGGCGAGGCCGCCAAGGCCGGCGCCCACGATCTTGGCGGTACGGTCATTGCGTCCACCCAGAATATCGCCGAGCAGATAGCCGCCCACGACGCCACCAAGGCCGCCAATCGCTGCCTTGGAGATCGTCCGGTTGCCGGTTTCAGGATTGGTCACACAGCCGCTGGTCAGTGCCAGAGCACCAAGTGAAGCTGCTGTAATTATTGATTTATTAATCCGCATTTTCATTCCCCTTTGAATATTTCTGTTCGATCGAGACAACGCTCTGCCGACCGGAAGGTTCCGCTTAACGCACGATAAATGAACGATAACTGACAGCAAACTTGAGATTGTGTAAAACATGCTGCTAAAGGGCTTATGGCATTTCGCCCTTTCAATGGACATTATGACACCCTTTCCCTGGTTTGACGTTGCGATCATTATTCTGCTTGTGCTGATCAATGGCGTATTTGCCATGTCAGAGCTAGCGATAGTTTCTGCGCGCAAGGCGAATTTGCACAGTCGGGCTGACCAGGGCAGCCGCGGTGCAAAAACCGCCCTTCGTCTGGCCAGCGACCCCGGCAAATTTCTGTCCACGGTGCAAATCGGCATCACCCTGATCGGTATCGTCGCCGGTGCGTTTTCCGGTGCCAGCCTTGGCGGGCCGGTGGCAGAGCGGCTGCAGGCATTGGGCATGAAAGCCGAACTGGCGGGTACCGTCGGCTTTGTGCTGGTGATTGGTCTGACCACCTATGCGTCGCTGGTGATTGGCGAACTGGTGCCCAAGCAGATTGCCCTGCGTTCTGCCGAGCGGATCGCGATAATCATGGCGCAACCCATGGCAATGCTGGCGCGTATTTCCGCACCGCTCGTCTGGCTGCTCGACAATAGCAGCGCACTGATCTTCCGGATGATGGGAATGAAACGGGACGAGAAAAGCCATGTCACCGCCGAAGAATTGCAGATGGTCTTTGCCGAAGCGACGCGGTCCGGCGTGATCGAGGAGCATGAGCGCGCCGTCATCGCGGGCGTGGTGCGCATGGCAGACCGTCCAATCCGCGAGGTGATGACGCCGCGAACCGAAGTCGACTGGCTCGACATCAACGCGACAACCGAGGAAATCCACGGATTGCTGATCGGATCGCCGCATAGCCGCTTTCCGGTCGCCGAAGATTCGGTTGATGATATCTGTGGCGTTGTTCAGGCGCGCGATATTGTCGCGGCGCAATTGAGTGGCGAGGTTCCGGATCTGCGGAAAATGATGCGGACACTGGAGAAAGTGCCCGATCAGCTGGATGCACTGGATGCGCTGGATATCTTGCGCGAAGCCGAAGTGCCGATGGTGCTGGTGCACGACGAATATGGCCATTTCGAAGGGATTGTCACGCCCAATGACCTGCTCAGTTCGATCGCCGGTGAATTTGTCTCCGACCAGGATGAGAAAACCCAGCGCAGCCTGATCGAACGCGCCGATGGCAGCTATCTGGTGTCGGGCGCGATGGCGATTGATGCGCTGGCCGAACGGCTGGGGATCCGCCTGTCGGAAGACCGGGACTATGCGACGGTTGCCGGCCATGCCCTGGCGCAATTGCGCCACCTGCCCGAAGAAGGCGAGACGTTTGAAGATCAGGACTGGATATTCGAGATTGTCGACATGGACGGTCGCAAAATAGACAAGCTGATCGTCCGGGCCGGCAATCCCGAAGTGGATTGACTAGCTTCTGGCTCTAGAGCTTGCCGTATTTCTTTTCAAATCCTGCGATATCATCCTTGGCGAGAAACTTGGCCTGATCGATCCACGCGTCTCTGGTGATCCGTCCGCTGAACGTATCCAGATATTTGTCGACTTCTGTAATTTCGGCCTCTTTCCAGTTGGCAATCTGGTCGAAACGGGTGACGCCGAGACTGATCAGCAGCGTATTCAGTTTCGGACCAACGCCCTTGATCAGACGCAAATTATCGGGTTCCCCCACCGCTGGCGGTATCGCCGGCTTGCCCGCCGGTGCCGGTGGTGCAGCCTCTTTCGGCGCCGCCGGTTTGACGCGGGGTTTTGGAGCCGGTGCCGGTGCGACCGCCACGGGAGCCGGTGCCGGCGGAGTCTTCGGTTCGGGTTTGACGACCGGCGGCGGGGCCTGCTCGGTTCTGGGTTCTTCCGGCTGAACCGGTTCGCCGGCTTTTTCCAGAAGTCCGTCCGCGCTGGTAAAATTGTCGCGTGCAGAGGCTTCCCGGCCGTTCGCGGCCCAGATCCAGAAAGCAGTGACGACACCGATTAGCAGTGCAATCAGGTATAGCAGCCAATTGGCGGTAATCAGCGTAATCATCTTGTCAAAACCCCGTTCTGAATCCTGTTCATTGCCGTTCCCGACTAATATTCTTCTGTGTTCCGGCCCCAGACAAACCAGCCAAGAGCGAGGCCAATTGCAAAAGTAATCAGCAGGAGCAACAGATTTTCAAGCAAAAGTGGCATCGTTCATTCTCCCTGTTGCGCTTTGGCATCATTTTGTGTGGCGCCCTTTGCCGGGCCGACCCGGAATTCTATCCGCCGATTCTGGGCATCGGCGGCAGCGTCGCCACCCTTTGCGAGCGGACGGGTTGATCCATAGCCGATGGCGGTGATCATGGCTTCCGGAATACCGCGCTCCACCAGCCCGGCCTTGATCCGGTCCGCGCGTTCTTGCGACATTGTCTTGTTGACCGTGCTATCGCCATTGTCATCGGTATGGCCTTCGACGACTATCGACAGGCCATCGCAAGACTTCAGAGCGGTTGCGAGCACGTCGAGAATTTTGTTGGACGCCGGCGATACATAGGCGCTTCCCGAACGAAAACTGATCTTCCGGGTTTCGATAATCTTGTCGATGTCATCCTGACATTTGGCGATTTTACCCTGCACTTCAGGACTGGCTGCAGAGGCGATGGTGTTGTCTGCTTCGTCTTTTGCGGCGATTTCTTCCGTCTGCCAGCTTGCCTGGGAAACGCCGGGAATAGCCATGACCACGTCGAGCGCTTCCTGTCTCGAACCGTCGGTCAGTTCACCGTCGAGAATGGCGCTGCGCGACAAAGGATCATGACCAAAGCGGACGGTTGCGGCATCCAGCCCCCGTGCGGCCAATTCTGTCTGGGCCTGCTGCTCCAGACCGGAAATGAACTTTTCCCCGGTTGCGGCGTGGCCAATCAGTCCCAGAACCACAGTAGCGGCCGCCCCGACCAATATCTTGCCTCGGAATTCCATAGATAATCTCAGTCCCTTTTCCGGCCCAATGCCATTTTCTCGAAATCATTGAGTAAAATGGCGGATAATGAAGCGTGAGTCCAGTTGGCTTGCCCCAAAACCCCGGCGTCTTTCTATTGAAACTGTGTCTATATGAGACAAAAAGTTACCAAGTTTGGTTAATTTCCTTAAATATATTTTCCCTGCTTCCCGGGTCCGCTCTTTTTCAACTGCGGTTATTGCTATCCGCCAGATCGTTAAGCTTGCGGAATTCCTGACGCCAATAATCCCCGCCCTGACCGCTGAGCAAACCAATATTCCGGAAATCATAATCGCCTAGATATTTGTCGCCGCGCAATTTCTGGCCAAAGGCGGCTACCGCCACCGCAAAGGCCATGTCGCCGCGGGGCCGACTGGCTGACCGCAGGTCCTTGGACGCGATCGGCTGCGTGATCAGCCGCGACTTGTCCTCGTCGGGCAATTTATAGCGCAGCTTTACCTGCGCCATTTCGCTGCCAAAATCTGACCGTCGTTCCACCACCCGGTTGGCGGGATAGCGCCGCTCGGGAAGCCAGCCCGCCGCGTCCGTCGGCATGACTTCATAAAGCGCGGTCACCTGATGACCGGCGCCAATATCGCCGGCATCAATCTTGTCATTGTTGAAATCCTCTTCGGCGAGCAGGCGATTTTCATAGCCGATCAGGCGATATTCCTTCACATGCGCCGGATTGAACTCGATCTGGATTTTCACATCCTTGGCGATGGTGAACAGGGTCGAACTCAGCTCCGATCCCAGCACTTTGCGTGCCTCCATCGCGCTGTCGATATAGGCATAATTGCCATTGCCGACATTGGCTATGCCCTCCATCAGCTCGTCGCGGATATTGCCGCTGCCATAGCCGAGCATGGTCAGGGTCACGCCGCTTTCGCGCTGTTTCGCGACATATTTTTTCAGCTCGTCGGTGTTCGATGTGCCGACATTGAAGTCGCCATCTGTGGCCATGATGATCCGGTTGATGCCGCCGTCGAGGAAATTGGTCCGCGCGGTCGAATAAGCCAGTTTGAGCGCGTCGCCGCCCGCGGTCGATCCGCTGGCCGACAGACAATCGACCGCTTCCTTGACATGGTCCTTGTTCGATGTCGGCGCGAGCAGCAGCCCGACCGTACCCGAATAGACCACGATCGAGACCCGGTCATCGCTGCGCAACTCGCCGGCCAGCGCTGTCAGCGTCGACTTGACCAGCGGCAGCTTGTCGCGGCTGTTCATCGAACCGGAGACATCGACCAGAAAGACCAGATTGGCGCGGGGCCGTTCGCTGCTGTCGACATCATAGCCGCGCAGGCCAATTCGCAGCAAGCGGCTGGCGTCGTTCCACGGGGTGGTCGAGATATCGGTCGAGACACTGAACGGCGTCGCCCGGTTTTCCGGCCTGGGATAATCATAGCGGAAATAATTGATCATCTCCTCGGTCCGCACCGCCGCTTCGGGTGGCAACTGTCCGTCATTGAGAAAGCGCCGGACGTTGGAATAGCTGCCGGTATCGACGTCGACGGCAAAGGTCGACACCGGTTCATCGGTGACCCGCTTGATGCTCGCGACATCCTTGCCGTCATAGCGCTCGCGATCCTGTGGTTGGGGATAAGGCTGGGGCAGGGGGCGAGGATAGGGATAAGGTGCCATGCTGCGTTCGGCGGCCATCGCACCACTGGCCACGGCTTTGCCTGTCGCCACGATTTGTGACGAAGGCCGGGGCGACGGAGGAGGCGGGGGCATCGCTGACGGAGAGGCCGGAAGGGCACCGGCCCGGCGATTGGTATAGCGATCATCATTGATCCGCGAGAAGATCGAACAGTTCACCGGATGGGGCGGCGCCGGCCGGGCGATCGAACGCGCGTCCAGTGACGGTGTTGCGGACGTCAGTGCAAGGCCGGCAATCGCCAGCAACGACATGCTTTTCCCTGAAAAATTGAAATGGCGCATAGTTTCCCTCCATTGCTCCGACCCGTTGGCAAAGCTGGCAGATCGCGCCTGACTGGAAAATGAACGAATGATATAGTGTCACATTCGTCATGATGCTGATGTGGGCGGGAAGCGCCGCAGGAAGCGGTCGGGAGCTGTCCCCTGCGTCGTCTTCAAGACCGCTATAAACAGAAAGATTTACATATCTTGATCAACGGATAAGATGTTATTTTTGGGGGGAACCAGTTGTGACTGCATGTAAAGTTCAGAAAATGACGCGAAAATGGTCTGGCCGGATGGCGCTCGCACTGGTGGCGGGTGCTTTCTCTGCCCAACCGGCGCTGGCGCAGGACAAGGGCGCACTGACTCCGCACCAGCAAATGGCGCGGGACATTTATCGCGATATTATCGCTTTCCGGACAGCGCGCGGTCAGCAACAGGTTCCGGCGATGGTGT
Source organism: uncultured Sphingorhabdus sp. (assembly GCA_905479715.1). Lineage (GTDB taxonomy): Bacteria > Pseudomonadota > Alphaproteobacteria > Sphingomonadales > Sphingomonadaceae > Parasphingorhabdus. The sequence continues at coordinate 9,996 of CAJQNR010000069.1, read as the reverse complement.
CCTATCTCGTTGGCCGGTTCAAAAAGGCCGGTTTCGACGACGGCGACATCCGCGTCACCGATTATGACAGCGACGGTGAAAAAACCCAGGGGCTGATGGTCACCTATCGCGCCCGGCCAGGCAGTAGCGCAAAGCCGATTGTCCTGCTCGGCCATATGGACGTGGTGGACGCTTTGGAGAAGGACTGGGTGCGGCCGCCCTTCACGCTGACCGAAGAGGACGGCTATTTCTTCGGCCGTGCCACGATGGACAATAAATATGGCATAACCAACCTGACCTCGACATTCCTCCGCCTGAAGGCAGAGGGCTGGCAACCGTCTCGCGATCTGGTGCTGGTTTTTTCGGGCGACGAGGAAACCGGCATGGTCTCGACCGAGGCGCAGGCGAAATATGTGGCGGAAAATATCGATCCGGCCTTCATCCTGAACAGCGATGCCGGCGGGATAGCGCTGGCGGAAGATGGTACACCGGTGGCGTTTCAGGTGCAATCTGCGGAGAAGACCTACGCCACCTATGAGATAACCGTGAATAATCCCGGTGGTCATTCATCCCGACCGCGCGCCGACAATGCGATCTACGAACTGGCTGAGGCATTGGGAAAAATCGCCGCCTATAAATTTCCGGTACAAGCGACGAATTTGACCAGAAGCTATTTTGCTACCGCCGGAAAACTGACGCCCGGTGATCTGGGACAGGCGATGCTGCGCTTCGCGGCGGACCCGTCGGACGTTTCGGCAATCGCGACCTTGCAGGCCGATCCGGAGTCCGTCGGTACGCTGGGGACGACGTGTGTCGCCACGAAGTTGCAGGCTGGCCATGCCGAAAATGCCCTGCCGCAATCCGCTACGGCCACGGTCAATTGCCGGATATTCCCGAGCGTAGGCGCTGCGGCAACCGAGGCCAAGCTGAAGGAAATCATCGGCAATGACAATGTCACGTTCAAGCTGACAACCGATGTGACCGAAAGTCCTGAATCAAAGCTGCGCGACGACGTCAAGGCAGCCGTGCGCTACAGTATCGACAAGCGTTATCCGGGACTGACCATCTTGCCCTATATGGAATCGGGTGGGACCGATGGCATGCATTACCGCAATCTTGGTTATGACACGGTGGCAATTTCGGGTGCCGCGATGAAGGCATCCGACATGTATGCCCATGGTCTGAACGAACGGCTGCCGGTCGCGTCTTTCTACGGCGGACTCGATCACTGGTACTGGATATTGAAGAAGCTGGCGGAATAGGTCCGACCGCCGGACAAAAGGATTCTGGCTTAAATGTTTGATCAATAGTCCGTAAATGAGGGGGGACAGTCCATGACTAACCTCTGTTCGCCGATGCCATGGGACCGTCCTATTCTGCAAAAGGCTTTTTATGATATTCCATAGATCCCGCGTTTCGCTTGTTTCTGGTCGATTGTCGGGTGGGGCCAGTCTCACTGCCGCTCTGTTCATGGCCTTGGCGGGTATGTCCGCATCTGCTCAGGCCAATCCCGAACGGCAATGGTCGCATAAGGACTGGCATGCCGAATATAAGGATGGCCATTGCGCGATCTCGACGGGTGGCGACGGGTCGGGCTGGTTCCGCATCGAGCTTGAAAAGGGCGGCCTCAATGGATCCGCCAGTTATCTGCCGATTGTTTACAGCAGCGAACCTTTGCCGCTGCGCGAGGATGACGAATATGCGCTGATCATCGACCATAGCGTGACGGCCTTCGGGGAAGAAATGTCTTATTATGACGGCCCGGACCCTTATGGCCGTTTCATGGTGGGCACGGCGCTGACCGGTGGCTTTTTTCCCGATCTGGTCACCGCATTGCGGAAGGGGAGCGACCTCTCCGTGCGGGTCAAGCATCGTGGCGAGACGGAACGCATCGTTGACGATTTCTCGCTATCCGGCTTTACCGCGACCTATTTCAAGATCGCACAATGGTGCGACTTCGATCCGGATAATCTGTTTCGGTCTTGATGGCTCTGGCTACCGTGCGGGTCATAATAATAGAGATCGAACTTAACTTAGGTTATTGAACAAACCAAGAACATATCTTACGGTCGGGCATGTCCAAACTCTCCCGCTCCGAAAAACTCGCTATCCTCGCCGATGCCGCCAAATATGATGCGTCCTGCGCGTCGAGCGGATCGGTAAAGCGCAATTCGGCGAAATCGGGCGGCATCGGATCGACCGGCGGCATGGGAATCTGCCACAGCTATGCGCCGGACGGACGCTGTATCTCGCTGCTCAAAATCCTGATGACCAACTATTGCATGTTCAACTGCCTCTATTGCATCAACCGCTCGTCGAGCAATGTGCAGCGAGCGGCCTTCACGGTGCAGGAGATTGTCGACCTGACGCTCGATTTCTACAAGCGCAATTATATCGAGGGCCTGTTTCTCTCCTCCGGCATCATCCGCAGTCCGGATTACACGATGGAGCAACTGGTCGAAGTCGCACGCCGCTTGCGGGTCGTGCATCGCTTCGGCGGCTATATCCATCTGAAAACCATTCCCGAGGCCGACCCGGAATTGCTCAGACAGGCGGGGCAATGTGCCGATCGCCTCTCGATCAATATCGAATTGCCCGATGATGAATCGATCGCCCGATTGGCGCCGGAAAAGGACGGCAAGCTGATCCGCAGGACGATGAACAATCTCGGCAAAAAGGTGCGCGATGCCAAGGCAGAGCGGAAGACCTCTCGCAAGGCACCGCTTTTTGCTCCGGGCGGCCACAGCACCCAGATGATCATCGGCGCCGACGCCTCCGATGATGCCAAAATCCTGACGACCAGCAACGGCCTTTACGGCAGCTATGGTCTGAAGCGGGTCTATTATTCCGCCTTCAGCCCGATCCCCGACGCCAGTAGCAATCTGCCCCTCCAGGCACCGCCCTTGCTGCGGGAGCACAGGTTGTATCAGGCCGACTGGCTGCTGCGTTTCTACGGCTTTTCCGTGTCGGAAATCATGCAGGGCGGCACGGCGGGCCAGCTCGATCTGGCCATCGATCCCAAGCTCGCATGGGCGCTGCAAAATCGCGCGTGCTTTCCGGTGAATATCAATCTGGCCGACAAGGAGAGCCTGCTGCGTATTCCCGGGCTGGGCGGGAAGGGTGTTGGCAAGATATTGCAGGCCCGTCGTTTCACTTCCTTGCGGCTCGCCGATCTCGAACGCATTTGCCAGTCGGTTAAGAAGATATTGCCGTTCATTACGACGGTCGACTGGCATCCCGGCAAGCAGCTGGATTCGCTGAAACTCTATGATCGGTTGAAGCCGCCACCCGAGCAGCTTAGCCTGTTCGGAACCTGACGGATGTGAACATGATGACAGCTTATCTCCAGAGCGCCTACCGGATTACGCTTGCCAGTGAAGTCGATCTGGAAGGGTGGCGCGATCATGCAAGGCGGCTCTTGCAAGCAGGAATTGCGCCCGATCAGGTGAGCTGGACCATCGCGGGCCGATGTGAAGCAGGGGAACTTGATCTGTCGCCCAAGGCGGCCTTGCCGGAACAAAACAGCGAACAGATTGCGCGCCCTGTCCGCATTTCAAAGACGCTGCTCTCGCTGATCAACACGGCCCTGCTGCACAGCAACGAGGATCGTTTCGATCTCGCCTATCGCATCCTCTATCGCGCGCAATCAGTTCCCGGACTGCACCTTAACCCTGCGGACGCGGATATGCTGAAGCTGAACCGTTACGCCAAGGCGGTCCGGCGCGATATTCACAAGATGCACGCGTTCGTTCGCTTCCGCAAAATTGGCGAGAGCGAGGGCCGCGAGCAATTTGTCTCGTGGTTCGAACCGGACCATCATATCACCGAAGCGGTGGCGCCGTTTTTCTGCAAGCGCTTCACCGGGATGGACTGGCTGATCGTGACGCCCGAAGCGAGCATCGCGTGGGATGGTGACAAGCTCTCGGTCGGGCCGGGCGGCAGCAAGGACGATGTCCCGCAGGACGATGTGGTCGAGGCAGAATGGCGGACCTATTATGCCAATATCTTCAACCCCGCCCGGGTCAAGATCAACGCAATGAAGTCCGAAATGCCGATGAAATACTGGAAAAACCTGCCGGAATCGGATCTGATACCGCAATTGCTCGAGCAAGCGGGTACGCGGGTAGGTGCCATGGTGTCGCAGGCCCAGGATGACCTGCTGGTCAATCATCAGCACGGTGTTGCCAATGCAAATATACCGGAGTCGCTGGATCAGCTTTACGATATGCTGGAACAGCAGACCGACGCTCCGATGGAGAAGTTCTCCGACAGGCTGGTGCGAGGTACCGGTCCGATCAATGCTGATATCATGTTGGTCGGCGAACAGCCGGGAGATCAGGAGGATTTGCAGGGCATGCCGTTTGTCGGGCCAGCCGGGCAATTGCTCGACCGTGCACTGGAGCAGGTGCAGCTGGACCGGCAGGCATTGTTCCTCACCAACGCGGTAAAACGCTTCAAATTTACCCGGCGCGGCAAGCGGCGCTTGCACGAGACCCCCAATGTCGGTGAAATCAACTATTATCGCTGGTGGGTCGAACAGGAAATCCGGCTGGTCAATCCCGGACTGGTGGTGGCGCTGGGAGCGACGGCCGCGAGATGCCTGACCGGAAAGGCGGTTAAAATCTCGCGCTACCGCGGCGAAATCCTGCCCGGCAAAGCTGGTCAGCCGCTCTTGATTACCGTGCACCCTTCCTATTTGCTCCGGATTCCCGACGAACAGGGCCGACAGGTCGAATATGCAAAATTCGTACGGGATTTACAGCTGGCGGCAGATTTCTCTTCGCCGGGTTAGCGGTTCGGGCAGGGGCGGGCCACGACCGGCTATCCACTCCGGACTTTGGTTCGGATCGAGCTGCCGTCTGTTGGCGCTGTGGCCGGACTCTCGACCACGAACCGCCAGCTATAACCGCGATATTGCGGGATAAATTCGCTGCGGGTGCCGGCTTCTGCGTTGAGCTCGTCGAGAAAACGGCGCAGATGCTTGCGCGGTTCGACGTGGAAGAGCGCCAGCCATTGCTGCAATATCCAGCGGAAGGGAGACGGGAGCCTCTCCGACTGGCCGAAATCGACAATGTGCAATTCTCCGCCGGGCGACAGCAATGCCGCCGCCTGCCGGATCGCGCCTTGCCAGTCGGGAATCATCGACAGGCAGAAAGACAGAAATATCCGGTCGAATTTCCGGACCGTCGGCGGCATCGCCCGTGCCGGATTTTCGGCATCGCCCTGAAACAGCGTGATCCGCTCCGCCAATCCGCTCTGCGCCAGATTCTTGCGTGCCGCTTTCAGCATTTCCGAGCTGATATCAAAGCCGTAAAATTCCGCGTCCGGCCATGTCCGTGCAGCCTGGACCAGATTGCGCGCGGTACCGCAGCCGATTTCCAGCACCCGGCCCCCCGGCGGCGGATCCAGCGCTTCGATCAGCTGGTCCCGGCCGAGCAGATAATATTTGCGGGTCAGATCATAGATGCCGCTCTGGCTGCGATAGACATGGTTCATCAGATCGGCGTGGCGGTCGCTGGCCCGCGTGCGCAGAATATCTTCCATCAGACTCATTTCCGCCGGTATAAATGCATCGCGCCATATATGGCCGAGCGGTCCTTGCGGGTCAGCGCCTGCGATAGTTCCGCATCATAGTCCCATGCGGAAAGCAGTTCGTCTGCCACCCGGCCCGGCAGCAAGGTCTCTTCTGCCGCGGTCCGGAACAAGACCCGCGCGCCCGACCTGGCGGTCCGGTCAATCTCGCTCCATAGCCGGTTGAGCTGCTGGTCGGTCATCCAGTCCTGCGCGTCGAGCAGGATATAGCGATCCATCGATCCGGCGTCCTGGCCGGCAAGAAATTCGATGAAATTCTGATGCCGTATATCCAGCCGCTGGCTCCGCTCGCCGAGCCAGTCGAAACTCGCTTTCTCCAGATAGGGCGGCACCGATCCGGGCTCGGCGCTCTGATAGGCGCGGCCAAAGGCCTGCTGCGCGAAATAATTGTCGGCCATCGCAAAATCGCAGGCCAGCTTGCGGGTCCGCTCGCAGAGCACATCGGCCATATGCCGGTCACCGGCCAGCGCCCGATATTGCGCAGGCGGAATGCCGAGGCCGAACAGGGCCATCGGGTTGGAGCAGAGAAAGCGCATCAGCTTCTTGTCGAACAGCGGCCCGATATGGCGTTCGAACAATTCGATCTGTTCCTCGCGCGTCCGCGCCGCCATCATCAGCGACGGTTTCGCTCCGCCGAGCCGCCCGACAAAATGCACCAGCCCGATGAAATTGCCAAGCAGACCCTTGCGATAGAAACCCTTGGCAAAGCCCCTGATCCGGCGCTGGCCGAAATGGTCGCGGCCATCCCAATATTTGCGGCTGGCCTCGTCGAGATGCGGCCGTAGCTGGTCGCGATAGACGGCGAGATTATCCTTGTGATTGGCCTGACCGAAAAAGCGGAAGAAATCCTCGTGGCTCTCCAGCCGCTGCGCCGCCACGGATTTCAGCCGGTTGAGCGCGATATGCGCGGCGTTGAGATCTACCGCGGTGATCTTCGCCGGATTGGCGCGCAGATAGGAGAGGGCATTGCAGCCGCCGCTGGCGATGGTGACGATATGATGGTCCGGCCGGATATCCAGCGCCTCCATATCGGGAACCGGATCTTCCCATATTTGCGGGTAGACCAGCCCGCGAAAGGCGAGCGAGAAAGCCCGCTCGAGCAGCCCCGCCTTGCTCGTGCGGTTCTGCAATATCGCATCGTTCAATATGGTGGACTGTTTGACGGAACCCGCTTGTGCGCTCATGGAGCCTCCCCGAAAATCTGGATCATGGCGGGGAATTTAGGCCGCTGCGGTGACGGGGACGTGACCGGCGTGTGACAGGTTCGAGACGGCGGCGGCGCAGAAAAGCGGCCACACAGGTTCACGCTGACTTCAATATAGCAACAATGGGTGCTGACGGGGGACGATCCCCCGTCATGCTCCGTTAGAAACCAAAGCCAACCGAAAAGCCGATCGCGGTTTCGGCGAGATGGATATTCGCTTCGCCGCCGCCGAAGGGCGCAGGAATGGATCCCGAGCCGTTCACCGTCTGGCGCGGAGCGCGCATCGCATAGCCGGTCAGTTCGATATTGTCCGTCGCCTGCACGGTCGCACCGACCGTATAGTGATCGCGCACCACGCCGGGTGCGAGGATGTTGAGCAGGGTTTCCGACTGCGGCACCGGATTGTTGGAGCGGCCATAGCCGGCGCGCAGGGTCAGCTTGTCGCTGGCCTGATAGACCGCGCCGACCTTCCACACGTCGATATCGTCCCAGCCGAAACCGGGGCCGTCATCCGCGCCAAAGGGGACGCCCTGCAGCAGCGACGCAATCGGGTTGCCGACCGAGTTGACGCCGGAATATTCGATATGTTTGAAGTCCACGCCCAGGGTCAGCTTCGGCGTCGCGTCGACCGAAACGCCCGCGCCCCAGGATGCGGGCATGTTGAAACGGCCCTGTTCCGCGAACAGTCCGGCATAGCGGTCGAACTCGGTCGTCCAGACTTTCGACTGGTAGAAGGCGCCGACGCGGAAAATGTCGCCGAATTGGCCGAGATAGCCGACACGAAATCCTGCGCCAAAGGCCCAGTCCTCGCCACGGTTGGTGAAATTCGCCGGGTCCTGTGAATTGGCGGCGAACGGCTGGATGCCCTCGACTTCAAAGCTCTGCACGACGAAATGCGGCGACAGGCCCAGGCTCTGGCCTTCGGCAAATTCCACCGCGATGGTCGGTGCAATCGAGATCTGCCGCAGGTTCACGCCCGCCGCGCCGGTCGCGCCGAAACTGGCAAAGGGGTTGGTCTTGTAATCGGTGTTCATGCCGCCATTGCCGTTGACCGCAATGCCGACCGAAACCGTGTCGGACAAAGGCCGGACATAGGCAAATTCCGGGAGGATGAAGGGATTGGCATCATTGCCCGAATAGACCCCGTCGAGGCCCGCCTGATTGCCGATGATCTCGGAACCGCGATCGGGGATGAAGACTTCGAAACCGACGTCCAGCCGGTGCTCGATGACGGTTGCCGAAGCCGGGTTGCTGGCGATCGAGAAAGCGTCCTGCGGCATCGCAATGGCCACGCCGCCCGCGCCCTTGGCCTTGGCCCCGACACCGTTGAGGAAATAGCCATCGGTCGCCTGCGCCGCACCCGGCATGCAAAGCGCCGCGCCCGCGAGCAGGATAGTGGCCAGCGAACGGATCGGGCGATTGGCGGCAGGGGTAGTGAAACGGAACATGACGATACGACTTTCTGTTGATGTACCGGCGCAACGGGAGAGGGTGTTCGCCGGAGCCCGTCCCTAGCGATCCAGACCTGCGCGCAGCAAGTTAGATATGGTTGCGTGGGAAGTAGCTGAACTTGGTGGGGATGGAGTGTTTCCCTCTCCCGTGAGGGAGAGGGTTGTGCAGACTTGGCAGCTTGCTGCTTCGTCAGCACGGGTGAGGGTGTACCGGACCGCAGTGGCAAAGCAGCCAACTGCAAGAACACCCTCATCCGACTGCATCTAGCCGCCTGCGCTGACGCTTCGGCGGCAAGATTTCGTATCCTTCTCCCGCACGGGGGAAGGTATAAATGATGGTGGATTATAGAAATAGAGTGCACTGTCACCGGAAGCCCGCCAACTGAAAAAGTGCACCGTCACCGTAATTCTGTTAGGTTTGAAGAATGAAATTATTATTGATCGTTTCGATCCTGGGCGCGCTGACAAGCTGCACGTCCCATATTTCTGATCAACAGCAAATTATGCGGACGATTGAATCTCGTATCCAGCTTCCTGAAGGAGCGAGGCCGATCGAATCATATTCGCGTAACTATGCGAGATTGCCCGATAACAAGATACTCGCAGTTTACATTGAACCACTCGAGCCGAGCTCAATCGATGAAACAGAAGACTATGGATGCGAAGTTATGGGGAGCATCGATGAAAACGGAGAGATGGAAAGCCGCCCATGCACAGAGGATGAATTAGAAGAGATGAAGGAAATGGAGAACGCAATTTCGGAATCTCACGGAAATGCAAACGGTTCTCGTTGGTTCAAAAATTCACACGACCTGCCGTTTATGGACGGTGGTGGTTGCTCGCAAATAGAAGTCATATTTGATCTGCGCTCAGACAGTTTCGACCGTATTAGGTGCAATGGTCCCCTTTGAACGTGGATGTTTGCGTTGGGATATTGCCAAAATCTGTTCAATCAGGGTGGCATGCCTAGATTCCCCTCTCCCTTAAGGGAGAGGGTTGTGCAGACTTGGCAGCTTGCTGCCTAGTCATAGCTGGGTGAGGGTGTACCGGACCCCGTGGCAAAGCAACCAACCAGCGGAACGCCCTCATCCAACTGCATCTAGCCGCCTGCGCTGACGCTTCGGCGGCAAGATTTCGTATCCTTCTCCCTCACGGGAGAAGGTGGGAAAATTGCTGTCCTACACCCAGCCCAATCCGCTATTATCGCAGCCGCTCCGCGCCCTGTGCGGGGCGGGCTCTTTGACAATCTGGATATGATCGCGGCGCTGGCGGCTGGGCGCATGTTTCTCAGGGACCGGTTTGGGTGGCAATCTGAAAGGTCACACTCGACGGCCGGTTGATTTCCTACAAACGCCTATATTCTGCGGCCTGGTCACAAAGGTCACGGAATTTAAAACAAATCGTTCGTGTAAAGTTCGAGGCGATCTGCAGAAATGGTCAGCCTCACACAAAGACACAAAGTACAATCTCTTAGCGCCTTCGCGGCTTCGCGTGAGTCCCATCACGCTGCCCCCAGCGCACGGGCACGCGAAAAACGCTCCTTGGCCCGAAGTTTGACGAACTTTGGAATTGAAAAGCGTCGAAAAAACCTAGTTTCCCGTCTCCCGCGCAACCTCGCGCCAGCCGATATCGCGGCGGCAGAAGCCGCTCTCGAAATCGATCTGGTCGACCGCCGCATAAGCCTTGGCCTGCGCTTCGGTGGTGTTCGTTCCCAGCGCGGTGACATTGAGCACGCGGCCGCCATTGGCGACAAGCTTGCCGTCGACTTCG
>CAJQNR010000068.1 GCA_905479715.1 uncultured Sphingorhabdus sp. | reverse complement strand
AATCCCGATCCGACAGCCTTTCCGGATCAGAAAGCGTTCCAGAGCTTTGTCCATCCGATCAGCCATCATAAATTTGAACGTCTGGAAGAAAATCGCGTCAAAGTTTCTCTGCCCAACGGCAAGAGCGGGATTTTCGATATGGAGGCCAATTATATCGAAGGCGATGTGACGTCGGCCGATCCCCATATGTGCAACTGGATCGGTGGCAAGATTGCCCCCGATGACGAAAATATGCCGATGATCTATAGCGATGTTTCCGCCCATGCTTTACGGGACGAAGCGGCGCAGGCGCGGCGCGAGGAAATGCGTCCGACATGGGGCGACAAGGTGGACGAAATCAGCGATGCCGATCTTGTTGATGCCATTTTCTACAGCGTTTTTCCGAACATCAGCCCATGGGCTGATTTCAATCCGATCTTCTACCGGTTCCGGCCCGACGGGGATAATCCGGAGCAGTCCCTGCACGAGGTCATGTTCATGGTCGCGTTACCCGAAGGGGCGGAACGGCCTGAACCAGCGAAATGCACATTTCTTGATCTGGATGACGATTATACCCAGGCGACCGAGTTTGGCAGCTATCTGAACAAGATTTTCAATCAGGATTATCTCAACCATAAAGCGATGCAAAAAGGCGTAAAGAGCAAGCCGGATGGTGTATCCCTGTTTGCGCAATATCAGGAATCAAAGCTCCGGCATTTTCATGAGACGCTCAACCTGTGGCTGGATTCCGAGGAAGCACCGAAAAGCCCGAAAAAGGCGGTCGCCTGACGGTGACAGACGTTCCGGTACATGACGTTCCGGCAGGCTTTGAACGGGCGAAATTTTCCAGCCCGTTCCTCGATATGGCTGGCCCTTATCATGTCCGATCCGATGAGGAATCTATCGTTGTCGGGATGCGGATTCACAAGGGCCAGATCAACCATATTAATGTCGCACATGGCGGTGTGCTCGGAACGCTCGCCGACGTGGCGCTCAGTCTGCAGGTCCATGAATCCGAATGCCCGCGCCTGCCGGTCGCGACCATGAGCCTGAACACCAATTATCTCGCCGCCGCAAAGCTTGGTGACTGGGTCGAAGCCTATGCGAATATCGACAGGATCAGCAAGCGTACCGCTTATTGCAGCGGGCGAATTGTCTGCGGTGATCAGATATTGATGACGATGAGCGCGGTTTTTGCGATTTTGCGGAAATAATATCCTGCCGTCACAGGATCACTCTTAGTCCGTCGCGCCCAGATAACCCAACTGGCCGGCCTTGAAGATTGTCTGTCCGCGATTGACGCTGTTAAGCTTTTGTCCCGCCCGGTTAACGTGATAGCGGATGGTTGCATGGCTGAGCGACAGGATCATGCTGATCTCCTTGTCGGTCTTGCCGATGGCGGCCCAATGGAGACATTCCGCTTCGCGCTTGGAGAGGATGCAATTGGCCGGCATCCTGTGCTTTTCACGCATGGCAAGAACATAGCCCGTAACGAACCGGCTGGTGACAATCCCGAAAAAGTCGGAATAGAGCCGATAGGCCTCGGTGAGATCGGATATGCCGTGTTCAAGCGTTGAGAAGCTGACCGCCGCAATCTGCCCGAACGGCAGATGTACGGGAATCAATATGTGGGATTTAGACGTCATCGATTGCGCGTAAAAATCCTTCAGATCAATCTTGTCGAGATATTCATTTGGCCATTGTCCGTGGAAGCCGTCGGCGTTGCACCAGATCGGCTCGCTCTCGTAGCGACAGGCTCTGGGCAGGGGAGAACTGAGTGCGAGACGGGTGTCCTCCCACCAGCGCTCGCCTTCGGCTATCCAGCCGAATACGTCCTTGTTGATCAGATTGCCCTCGGCATCGACGAGATGCGCCTTGGAGGAAATGTCCGCCGAAACCGCAATCCGGAATCCGTAGGACTGCGCGATTTTGTTCATAGCCTCGGCGGCGGGGCGTATCTCAGCCGGATTTTTAATGGTGACACTGTCTACATTTTCTCGAAATTTTTTCCGACCAATTTCGGGAATCTCGGCGATAAAATTTGTAGTCATCCAACTCCACTCCTTGCGACGCTTATTCTTATTAGCTGCCATGTGTCGCGATGTTTGGTTTTGCAGTCAATCAAACATTCCTAACAATAGCGATAGGAGTAGCCGTGTCTTGCGGTCCTTTTTATTCAATAGTTCCTATTAGTTCGCCTACCGGATATTCTTCACCGTCTGCCTGAATGATAATCTTCAGTTTTCCGCTTGCCGGCGATTCGACTTCCTGTGTCGATTTTTCATTTTCCAGCGCGTAGATTTCCTGACCTGCGGTTACGTCCGCGCCGTCTTCGACCAGCCATTCCGCCAGAATGCCCGATTCCATGCTGAATCCCAATTTTGGTATGCGAATTTCTGTTGCCATAATTATTTACCCTAGAATCTTGTGTACTTCACGTTCGATATCGTCCTGGTTGAACATCCAGGCTTTCTCGATCGCGGGTGAAAAAGGAACCGGCGCATAGCCCGATCCGACGCGGCCGACAGGGGCCTTGAGTTCGGAGAACAGTTCTTCGTGGATACGCGAGGAAATTTCCGCGCCTACCCCGAAGTTTTTGACTGCTTCGTGGACGACGACCGCGGCCTTGGTCTTGGCGACGCTTTTCAGCACCGTTTCTTCGTCAAACGGGGCGATGGTCCGAAGGTCGACGATTTCGCAGGAGATTCCATCTTTGGCTAGATTGTCCGCGGCGCCGTGGCATCTGCTAATGCTGCTGCCGTAGCCGATCAGCGTGATGTCCGTGCCTTCGCGGGGGATAGACGCCTTGCCCAGCGGCACCGTATGATCGGGCGCAGGGGCCGGGCCTTTTACAAAATAGCCGGGGGTATTCTCGATGAAGATTACCGGGTTGGGATCCATGATCGAGGAATAGAGCAGGCCATAGGCATCGGCAGGATTGGAAGCTGCCACAACCTTGAGTCCGGGCACGTGGGCGAGCCACGCCTCGAGCATGTCACTATGCTGGCCGCCAAGACCGGTGCCCGCACCAGTCGTGGTGCGAATGGTCAACGGAACGGATGTTTGTCCCCCCGACATGAACCGCAGCTTGGCCGCATGATTAACAATCTGGTCCATGGCAACGGTGATGAAATTCATCAGCATGATTTCTGCAACCGGCTTGTAGCCAACCATCGCAGAACCAACCGCTGCGCCGACAATCGCCTGCTCGGATATCGGGGTCGAACGAACGCGGTCCGTGCCGAATTTTTCCGACAGGCCGAGAGTGACTTTAAATACACCGCCGCCTTGTTCGTCGGCGATATCTTCGCCCATCAGGATGACTTTGGGGTCGTCTGCCATCGCTTTGGCCATGGCCATGTTGCAGGCTTGGGCAAACATGATTTCTTTTGGTTTTTCGGCTGTTTCGGTCATGCTGCAATCTCCACGTCGAGGACATCGATGCGATATTCATCGCCCGGAGGATAAGGGGCATCAAGCGCAAATTGTGCGGCTTCCTCTATGATCGCGGCATTTTTGGCTTCGATTGCGGCAATATCCGCTTCGCTGATCTGGAGGTCGAGCAACTGCTGGCGCAGGATCGGCATCGGATCGTCCTTCTTGGCCTGCTCCATTTCCTCTTTCGGAATATAGTGGCTGGTATCGCCCAGCAAATGGCCGTGGAAACGGAAGGTCATGGCTTCGATCAGCGTGGGGCCATGGCCAGCCCGCGCATATTCGACCGCTTCTTTGGCTGCCGCATACATGGCGCTGGCATCATTGCCGTTTACCTGCACCGACCGCATGCCAAGGCCTTCACCGCGCTGCTTGATCGAATCGGAACTGGTGGCGAAGGCCATCGGCGTATGTTCGGAATAGAGGTTGTTCTGGCACAGGAAGATGACCGGCAGCTTCCAGACCTGAGCCATATTGAGGCCTTCGTGGAAAGCGCCGATATTGGTCGCGCCGTCACCAAAGCAGCAGACCGTGACTTTGCCATCCTTGTCGAGCTGGCTGGCGAGGCCCAGGCCATTGGCAATAGGGATGCCAGATCCGACAATGCCAGTGGTAACCATCACCCCGGTTTCGGGATGGGTGATATGCATTGGTCCGCCCTTGCCCTTGCAGGTTCCCGCCATTTTGCCGGCGAATTCCGCCCAGAGATCCTTGGAAGGAATGCCCTTGGCAAGCTGATCATGCAGGCCGCGATAAATTGTGACCAGATAATCTTCCTTGTTCACCGCCGCCATCATTGCCGAGGAAACCACTTCCTGGCCGCGCACGGGATAATAGACGATCTGCAGCTGACCGGCTCCGATCATCTGACGGAATTTTATGTCCGACTGCATGATCAGGTCGGCGCGGGTGAAAATATCGATGAGGACGTCTTTGTCCGCCATGTCGGTATTGGCCAAGGCTTTGCTCCTTTATATTGCCGCCCTCTGATGGGGACGCGTTCGTTGAAAACTTCATAGCGCCAGAAGGCTCACCCGCCACTATTGTTATAGGGAGTGAGCGGCCAATATGCGTTCCCCACATCGGACATGGCCGCTCGCATGACGGTGGCTGAAAAGCGCGAGTCATGCCCCGACGAACCGCAGGAAAGCTGGATGCAATCGATATTTCCAGAGGCAAGCTATCAAAGCTGGCAGTTCGTTTGACCGAAAGATTCCGTCTAACAGGCTTGCAAGTCGTCCAATGGAGAGAAAAAATGACCGAGAACAGGCAATGGTTGATCAATGGTCGCCCCAGAGGGCGCGGACTCGTGGATGATGATTTCAAGAAAGTCGTTACCGCAGTGCCTGAATGCGCCGAAGGCCATGTTTTGGTGAAAAATGAACTATTGGGCTTTGATCCAGCACAAAAGGGCTGGATGGAGAATATTGGCGGCTATGTCGCGCCCACTGAAATCGGCGAAGTGATGCGTGGATCCGGTATCGGAACCGTAGTCGAATCGCGGCATCCAGACTTTTCTGTCGGTGACAAAGTCATGGGCCAGTTGCGCTGGCAGGACTATGCTCATGTTCGAGGCGGCGAGCTGAACAAGATTCCCGACGACGAATTGCTGGCTGCCAATCTGGGCGCTCTCGGCACCACCGGCATGACGGCCTATTTCGGTCTATTGAAACACGGCCGGCCTCAGCCGGGTGATACGGTGGTCGTTTCGGGCGCGGCCGGTGCAACCGGTTCGATGGTCGGGCAAATTGCAAAGATCGCCGGATGTCGCACAATCGGCATCGCTGGCGGCGAGGAAAAGTGCAAATGGCTGACGGATGATGTCGGTTACGACATCGCCATTGATTATAAGAATGACGATGTGCGGGCGAGGCTGAAAGAGCATTGCAACCAGTCGATCAATGTCTTTTACGACAATGTCGGGGGCAAAATTCTCAATGATGCTCTTGCCCATATTGCCATGCACGCCCGCATCGCGATTTGCGGCGGAATCTCGCGTTACGAGAAGGGGGACATGCCAGCTGGACCCGAAAATTATTTCAACCTTATCTTCAAGCGGGCAAGCATGTCGGGCTTCATCGTGCTCGACTATATGAGCGAATATCCCGAGGCGCAGAAACGTATGCGGCAATGGATCAAGGAAGGCAGAATCACTTTCAAGGAAGATATCCAGGAGGGATTCGACAATATTCCGGCGACGTTGAAACGCCTGTTCGCGGGCCAGAATTTCGGCAAACAATTGCTCCGTCTGGATTGATGGGGGCAATGACATCGCTAGTTAAATGCATAGTGCCCGCATCATTGAGGCTGGCATATGACACTGTTGTCACGAGAGGTTAGGTCATGAGCGATCTGGATAAATTCCGCGCAGAAGTGCGGACTTGGCTGGATGAAAATTGCCCGGAAGAAATGCGGGACGGAGATATCACCCCAGAAAACCAGTGTTGGGGTGGGCGCCAATGGGAGTTTCAGTCCGAAGCACAGAAGATATGGTTCGAGCGTGCGCTGGCCCAAGGCTATACCGTACCAACCTGGCCAAAAGAATATGGCGGTGCCGGCCTTTCCGCCGAAGAGGCCAAAATTCTCGATGAAGAGCGGCAGGCAATCAACGCGCGGAAACCGCTGAGCAATTTTGGCATATCGATGCTCGGCCCCGCTTTGCTTGCTTACGGTACCCATGAGCAGAAGGCACAGCATTTGACCGCGATTGCCCGTGGCGAGATTCGCTGGTGCCAGGGCTATTCCGAACCCGGCGCCGGATCGGATCTGGCTTCTCTCAAGGCGAAATGTGAGGACAAGGGCGATCACTGGTTGATCAACGGCCAGAAAATATGGACCTCCAACGCCGATATTTCGGACTGGATATTCTGTCTCGTGCGGACCGATTTCGAGGCGCCGAAACATCAGGGCATCACGTTCATCCTGATCGATATGGCAAGCGAAGGCATCAGCGTGAAGCCGATCGTCCTGATCTCGGGCCATTCGCCATTTTGCGAGACGTTTTTCGACGATGTCAAAGTACCCAAAAGCTATGGCGACAATAATCCGTCGGTCGTCGGCGAGATCAACCGCGGTTGGGATGTTGCCAAAAATCTGCTGGTACACGAGCGCGGCATGCTCGGCACCATGTCACCGCTGCGCGGAACAACCGGTCCGGAAAGTCTCGGCAAATTTGCCGCCGAGAAAATTGGACTGGATGCGACCGGACGCCTTGATGATCCGGCCCTCCGCCAGCGTATCGCGCAGGCCGAACTCGACAACTGGGCCTATGACCTCACGGTCGCACGGATGACCGACGAAGCCAATGCGGGCAATGGTCTGGGCGCCAAGTCGTCAATGCTAAAATATGTCGCCTCCGAACTTACCAAGTGCGGCACCGAATTGCGGATGGATATCGAAGGAACGACCGCAGCAACCATCGGTGAGGACGGTATCGAATATGGCAGCCTCGCCAACAACTGGCTTTATAACCGGGCCTATTCGATCCTTGGCGGTACCACTGAAGTTCAGTTCAACATCATTTCCAAGCGTGTCTTGGATCTGCCGAGCCAATAGGACGAATATTTCATGCCGCTGATACTCAACGAAGAACAGGAAATGCTGCAGGACGCAGCCAAAGGATTCCTCGCAGAAAAAGCCCCTGTTTCCGCTTTTCGCACGGTGCGGGACAACAAGCCCGCGGACGGGTTTTGCCGTCAACTATGGACGGAAATGGCGCAAATGGGATGGGCCGGAATCATCGTGGATGAAACGCATGGTGGCAGTGGTTTCGGCTATGTCGGCGCCGGCGTGTTGGCCGAGGAAATGGGGCGCAACCTGACCGCGTCACCCTTCTTTTCTACCTCCGTTCTTGGTGCGACCGCGATCCAGAAATATGGAACGGAAAAGCAGAAAGATGAAAACCTGGCCGCGATCAGCGGGGGTGAGACGCTTTTCGCTCTGGCTGTAGATGAAGGGCCGCGTCACAAGCCGGACCATATCGCTTTTTCGGCCGAGCCAGCGGGTAACGGTTTCATACTTTCCGGTACGAAGACTTTTGTCGCCGACGGGCATGTCGCGGACAAGCTGATCATCGCGGCCCGGACATCAGGTGATGAAGGCGATACAGCGGGTATCACCCTGTTTCTGGTTGATGCCAATGCTCCGGAAATCACGCGTGTGCACACGCCAATGGTCGACAGCCGCAACGCCGCCGATATTGCGGTCGAGGGTCTGGAAGTGACCGGCGATGATATATTGGGAGAACTCGATGGCGGCTATGCCGCGCTGGAAGGTATCCTGTCGGCGGGCCGCGCGGTTCTGAGCGCGGAAATGTCCGGTTCCGCCCAGCAGGTTTTCGATGTGACCACCGACTATCTCAAGGAACGTGAGCAGTTCGGTCAGAAAATCGGGTCCTTTCAGGGGTTGCAGCACCGGGCGGCCCAACTCGCGACCGAAATTGAAATGATGAAATCGGCGGTGCTGAAATCACTCAAGGATCTTGATCAGGATTTTGACAATGCCGGCATGACCTGTTGCCTGGCGAAAGCCAAGACCGGCCAGGTCGCGCAGCTTGCGACAAAGGAAGCGATCCAGATGCACGGGGGGATCGGGGTGACCGATGAATATGATGTCGGGCTGTATTTCAAGCGCGTCCATGTTGCCCAGCAGATGTTCGGCGATGCCGGATTCCACAGCGACCGTTGGGCAAGAAATTCCGGCTATTGATCCGGTGCAGTGCGGCCTAAGCGTCGCGGACCGTTATATTGGATGGTCCGAAATGCGCCGTCATCTTGACCACATTTCCCGCATCATCAAATTCGAAAATATCGATCACATCAACGATCAGGATTTTGTTTTCCGGCTGGTTGATTTCGGCCCGAAACGGGAAAGCCGCGGCTTTGGCAGAAATACGGACCGGTCCGGTCAATTCAACCTTGGCACCGTTGGCAAAGGCAGCGGTGTAAAATTGCAGGATATCATCGCCGCGCTTCGGCTCGGTGCCGACCGGGTCTTCGACCGCGGCATTGTCGGCATATATATTCGTTGCCGATTGCATATCGCCGGCGTTGATTGCGGCCAGATACTGGTCGACGACTTTTTTCATATGGTCCGGTGTGAGCATCAAGCGTCCTTTCGCTTTTGTGTGTGCCGGGCCTAGATGGCTATGGCGGGATAGACTTCTGCCGAATTTGATAGGGAGATGAATATGTCGGGTCAATTGACGGGCAAGGTTGCAATCGTGACGGGTGGTGCATCGGGTATCGGTGCCGCGACCGTACAGCGTTTTGTCGAGGAAGGTGCCAAGGTTCTTTCCACCGATGTACAGCAGTCGCTTGGCCAGTCGGTCGCCACGGAGGCGGGCGCGCTATTCATGGTTCAGGACGTGTCCCGGCTAGAAGATTGGGACCGGGTGATGGACAGGGTTCGGAGTGAATTCGGGCGTCTCGACATATTGGTCAACAATGCGGGAATCGTTGTCGGAAAAAATATTGAGGAGGTCGATCTCGACCACTGGGATCATTTGCTGGGAATCAATCTCACCGGCGTGATGCTCGGATGCCAAAAGGCGATTGCCGCGATGAAGGAAAATCCCGGCGGATCTTCCGGTTCGATCATCAACATCGCGTCAACCAGTGCTTATGCTGCGCTTCCGGGGGATGTCGCCTATACGGCGTCGAAAAGTGCGGTGCGGATGTTATCCAAATCGGTGGCCGTCCACTGCGCACAAAATAGTCTGAATATCCGCTGCAATAATCTCGTTCCCGGTGCGACCCATACTGCGATCATCGACAAGGCTGCCAAGGCTGTGCCCGGCATGGTCGCAATGGCTGCCGCGATGTCGCCGATGAACCGGATCGGGCAGGGCGGTGACCTCGCAGGCGCCGCGGTATATCTTGCCGGCGATGACAGCGGCTTTGTTACCGGTAGCGATCTGCTCGTCGATGGCGGGATGCTCGCGGTCCATCCCGGCTATTAGCGCGCGTTTATCCTAGCCGTTTTGGCAGTTATTTGCGGCACGCTTTCCCCCTTATAGGACTCACAGAAAAGGGAGAATGTTTCGTGAATGCTCAGCCGATTGCCGACAATCTATTCACTGCGGACATGGGCGCGCTGGTTGGCGCGCGGAACAAGGAGACGGGGCATATATTCTTTCCGTTGCCCTTGAATCCCGACGATAATATCGAACCAATTGCACTGGCCTCGCGGGGCACGGTCTGGACTTACACGGTCCAGCGTTTCCCTCCCAAGGAACCTTATGCCGGGCCGACCGACCCGGAAAAATTCAAACCTTATGTGGTCGCCTATGTCAGCCTGCCGGGCCAGACGATGGTCGAATCACGCTTGACCGGGATCGAACCGGAAGATGTCAAAATCGGGATGGAGGTTGAATTAACGGCAATACCGCTGGACCCGGACGCGCCACCCGAAGAGCAAAAGCTCATTCACGCCTTCAAACCTGTTCAGGGAGAATAATCATGTCAGACGTTTGTATTGTAGGAGCAGGTATCCACCCCTTTGGCCGGACCGAAGGCCGCGACGGGATGGATCAGGGGGTTTTTGCGGTGAAGCAGGCTCTCGCCGACAGTGGCATCGAATGGAAGGACGTCCAGTTTGCATTTGGTGGCTCTGCGGCTTCGGGCAATGCCGACAATATGGTATCGCAGCTCGGACTGACCGGTATTCAGTTTATCAATGTTTCCAATGGCTGTGCAACCGGCGGATCGGCGCTCAACGCCGCCGTCAGTGCGATCAAGTCCGGCGAATATGAATTGGGCATGGCCGTCGGTTTCGACAAGCATCCGCGCGGTGCCTTTAACGCCGACCCTTCAGATTACGGTCTGCCGAACTGGTATGGCGAAGCCGGTTACATGCTGACCGTGCAATTTTTTGGCGCCAAGATCATGCGCTATCTGCATGAACATGATATCAGCAGGGAGACTCTCGGCCGGGTCGCCGAGAAGGCGTTTCGCAACGGGGTCAAGACCGACCAT
The DNA here is from genome assembly GCA_905479715.1 of uncultured Sphingorhabdus sp. Taxonomy (GTDB): domain Bacteria; phylum Pseudomonadota; class Alphaproteobacteria; order Sphingomonadales; family Sphingomonadaceae; genus Parasphingorhabdus. The sequence continues at coordinate 11,453 of CAJQNR010000068.1, read as the reverse complement.
GCATGGCGGCGCAGCGAAGTCGATCTGGACACGATCATGAACGCGCCGATGATTTGTGATCCGCTGACCAAATATATGTTCTGTTCGCCAGCCGAAGGCGCGGTCGCGCTGATCTTGGCGAGCGAGAAAAAAGCAAAGGAAATGGGTGTACCGATCATCCGCCTCAAGACCTCGGTGATGCGCACGCGTCCGGCAGGATCGTTCGAGGTATTTGCTGCGTCGATCGACAACGAACGGGGTGGGACGGCAACCGAAATCGCCTCCAAGGCGGCCTTTGAACAGGCGGGCCTGGGGCCGGAAGATATCGATATCGCCCAGTTGCAGGATACGGAATCAGGTGCAGAAATAATGCACATGGCCGAAAACGGATTTTGCAAGCCGGGCGAACAGGAGCAGTGGCTGCTCGAAGGCCGCAGCGACATCAACGGCACGTTGCCGATCAACACCGATGGTGGCTGCCTCGCTTGCGGTGAACCGGTAGGTGCTTCCGGCTTGCGGCAGGTCTACGAAAATGTCGTGCAATTGCGCGGAACAGCTGGCGCGCGCCAAGTGCCTGGCGACCCTAAAACTGCTTATACCCAAGTTTATGGCGCTCCAGGTGTTTCTGCGGTAACGATCCTCCAAAGATAGGAGAATCGATGACCAAAGAAATTAGTGCCGAAGCGCATGACATTGCCGAACGAGTTGAAAAGTTTGTTCGCGACAAAATTTTTGCCTATGAAAAAGATGCCCGTTGCGAGGACCATGGCCCGACCGATGAACTGGTTCAGGAAATGCGTGTGCTTGCGAAGGAAGCCGGCGTTCTGACACCGCATATCCGTGAGGATGGCAGCCATTTGACGCATCTCGAGACGGCGCTGGTTTTGCGTAAATCGGGACTCTCGCCGCTGGGCCCGCTGGCGGTCAACACATTCGCGCCGGACGAAGGCAATATGTATCTGCTCGGCCAATGCGCCTCACCGGAACAGAAAGAGCGGTTCCTCGAACCATTAGTGTCGGGGAGGGATCGCTCGGCTTTCTTCATGACCGAACCGGCTGAGGACAATGGTGCGGGTTCCGATCCGATGATGATGCAGACGACGGCAAAACCGGACGGCAATCATTGGGTGATCAACGGTCGCAAGACCTTCATCACCGGTGCCAAAGGCGCGAAGGTCGGGATCATCATGGCCAAATCGGACGAAGGGGCGACGATGTTCCTAGTTGATCTCCCGGACCCGGCGATCCAGATCGAACGGGTGCTTGATACGATCGACAGTTCGATGCCAGGCAGTCATTCGGTAGTGAATATCGAAAACCTTCGCGTTCCCGCCGACCAGATGCTCGGCGAAAGCGGTGAAGGCTTTAAATATGCGCAGGTGCGACTGTCGCCTGCGCGCCTGACTCATTGCATGCGCTGGCTCGGTTGCTGTGACCGGGCGCAGGAAATTGCGGTGGATTATGCCTGCAAACGGCATGCGTTTGGCAAGCCGCTTATCGATCACGAAGGTGTCGGATTCATGCTGGCGCAAAACCAGATTGATCTCAAGCAGGCCGAGCTGATGATCGACTGGTGCGCCAGGGTACTCGACACGGGCGATCTGGGAACCACCGAAAGCTCGATGGCGAAGGTCGCCGTTTCCGAGGCTTTGTTCCGAATCGCCGACAATTGTGTTCAGGTCATGGGCGGCACCGGGCTGAGCAGGGACACGGTGGTCGAGCAGGTGTTCCGCGAAGTGCGCGCATTCCGCGTCTATGACGGCCCGACCGAGGTTCACAAATGGTCGCTCGCCAAGAAAATCAAGAAATCCCATAAAATCGCAAACGAAGGATAATATATGACCACGAACCGCAAATTCACGCTTGTCAGCCGTCCGATTGGTGCACCGAAGGAAAGCGACTTTGCGCTGGTCGAGGAAGATTTGCCTGAACTTTCTGACGGTTCGTTTCTGGTCCGCAATCACTATATCTCGCTGGATCCGGCCCAGCGTGGCTGGATGAGCGATGCGGAAAGCTATATGCCGCCCATCGCCTTGGGCGCCGCGGTTACTGCCAGCACAGTCGGCCGGGTGGTCGAGTCCAAGAATCCCGACTTCCCGGTCGGCCAATGGGTTGTCGGTCTCGGCGCAATGGAAGAATATTCGGTCGTGGAAGCCGGTGGTTTCACATCGCCAGTGGATGCTTCGCTGGTTCCGTCGCCGACCAATTTTCTGTCGGTGCTGGGCGCAGTCGGAATGACGGCCTATTTCGGCATGATCGACGATGGCAAGCCCAAGGAAGGCGACACCTTGCTGGTCACCGGAGCGGCCGGTGCGGTTGGTTCGCTGGTTGGCCAGATTGGCAAGATCAAGGGTTGTCGGGTTGTCGGTATTGCTGGCGGTGCCGAAAAATGCGCGCGGCTGATCAATGATTATGGTTTTGATGCCGCGATTGATTATCGCGGCAAGAGCCAGGCCGATCTGGAAGAGGAAATTGCGGCGGCAGCCCCCGATGGTGTTGATATCATCTGGGAAAATGTCGGCGGCGAAATTCTCGACGCCGGAATTACCGCAATCAACGAATATGGCCGCGTCGTGCTCTGCGGACTGATCAGCGAATATAACAGCCCCGAACCCGTAGGTATTCGCAATCTCTGGTATTTGATTTCGCGGCAGGCGACGATCAAGGGCTTTCTGGTCCGTGATTATCCGCCCCGCTTCGCCGAAGGCATTGCGGACATGGGCAAATGGCTTGCCGAAGGCAAGATCAAGCATGATGAGGATATCGATAAGGGAATTGAAAACAGTTACGCCGCTTTCATGAAGCTGTTCTCCGGTGCCAACCAGGGCAAGATGATCCTCGACGTTTCGCCGGAAGAATAGAAGGGAAGTTTGACCATGTCCGACAGCAAGCAACAGGTTCTCGACTTTATCGATGCCTGGAACCGGCTGGACTATGATGCGATCTATGCTGCCATGACAGACGATATTTTTTATCATAATATCCCGATGGAGCCCTGTGTGGGGATCGATGCGGTCAAGGCATTTTTCGATGGTTCCGGCATGGGGTCAGATGGCGCGGAATGGATCGTCCACCATATAGTCGCCGAGGGCGACACGGTGCTGACCGAGCGCACCGACAAGTTCCGGATCAACGGACAGTGGATCGCCATCCGTGTGATGGGCACGTTCGAAATGCGCGACGGCAAGATCGCGAAATGGCGCGACTATTTTGATCTCGCGGAATTCCAGAACCAGATGGCCGCCGCGATGGGTGCAGCCGCCTCCTGACATCAGGCGGGCTTGTAGAGCACGCCGTTATCAACCGGATATTCACCGGCGGTCATGAAGCGCGATTCATCGCTTGCCAGATAGATACATAGCGCCGCAACATCATTGGGATGGCCCAGATCTCCGAGGGGTATCATCCCCGTTTTCGGTGTTGCGCCGCCATCGGCACCTACCGATTCCTGTCGCACCATGGGCGTATCGATGCCCGCCGGGTGGATGCTGTTGCAACGGATCGGATAATTTTGTTCCTTGCAATGTAACGCCACCGATTTGGTCATCGAGCGTACGCCGCCTTTAGCGGCGCTATAGGCGAGGAAGGGGGAATAGCCCTGCAGTGCCGCCATTGAACTGAGATTGATGATTGAACTTGGCTGGTCATTGCCTTGCATCACCTTGACGGCGCTGCGGCACCCCAGAAAAACACCGTCAAGCATGACAGAGGTCTGTTTGCGGAACAGTTCCAACGAGCAATCCTCGATCGTTCCGGGAATGACCAATCCCGCATTGTTCACCAGAATATGCGGCGTGCCAAACGCATCGAATGTCGCCTTGAATATCTCATCCCAGCGTTGTTCGTCGACAACATCCTGCTGCCGGGCGATTGCACTGGCACCGATCGTATCAGCAACCTTTGTGACGGCTTCCAGATCAATGTCGGTCAGCACGACCTGGGCACCTTCTGCGGCGAATGATTCGCTGATCTCTTTTCCGAGGCCGGAACCCGCTCCGGTCACGATGGCAATTTTTCCACTGAGGCGGCCCATTTATTTTCTCCGATGATCGACAATTGCATCACTATAGAGGTTGGACTCCTCGTCCGCACCATCCCCATTATCGCTAGTCCCGGATCCGATTATTGGCAGAAAACGAACATGTGTTGCGCGAAAAACACGCTTTTCGATATTTGCTATCAAATTGGCTAGCAGAGCCCGCCGAAACTCCCGCTTAAGACCGGGCCAATGGAAAGCGATCATAACCGCTACCGATTTTGAAGCAGGCTTCGGCTAAAAACACCGACCATTAGGGAGAGAGCAATGACCAGATATTCGTCGCACCACAAATCAGTCCTGGGAAGCAAGGCGGCAAGATCGCTGTTATTGGGTTCCGTCGCAACAATGGCATTTGCGGGCCTGGCTTCGCCGGCAGCGGCACAGGATTCGGATGAACTGGATGAAAGCCAGGTCATTACCGTTGTTGCTCGAAAGCAAACCGAATCCTTGCAAGAAGTACCAGTAACCGTAACTGCGATTGGCGGCGATACGCTGGAGAAATTCCAGGTCAATGAAATTGCCGATGTGGTTAGCCGCGTTCCCGCGCTCAACGTTCAGGTCGGCGGTTCCGGTTCCGGTGGCCAGATTAGCTTGCGTGGTGTCGGATCGTCCAATATTTCCGCATCCTTTGACTCCGCCGTGGCATTCGATTTTGACGGCGTTCAGGTCAGCACCATGCGGATGGTACAAGCAGGCTTTTTTGATGTTCAGCAAATCGATGTTCTCAAAGGGCCGCAATCGCTGTTTTTCGGGAAAAGTGCATCGGCTGGCGTGTTTGCCATTCGTTCCGCCGATCCAACCCAAGACTGGGAAATGGCTGGCAAAGCTTCCTACGAGTTTGAAGAAAATGGCTACACCATCGGCGGGCATATTTCCGGACCGATCAGTGACACGCTCGGCATCCGCGTAGCGGCCCAGTATCAGGATATTGAAGATTATGTGAAAGTTCAGCCCGGTACCCCTGCGTTCAATCCTGATGGTAGTTTCAGAGACAGTCGGGGCCTGAGCAATTTTGTCGGTCGCGCAACCCTGCAATGGGATCCGTCCGACAATTTCAATGCAAATTTGAAACTCAATTACGTCAGAAACAGAAGCGATGGCGCTGATTCCCATACCGACATCAGCTGTGGTGCCAATGGCGTCGCCGATCCCGTTTACTTGTTGTCCGGCGCGGTTGTTATTCCGTCCAACGCGAATTGTAACGCGACGGACGGTTTGTACGGCATGTCAGACGGTGCTGCAGCATTGGTTGCCAATGTTCCAACTGGTTCGGGTGGTGACAATACCAGTTTTGAAAATGGTATTCCATTTGGCAAAACCGACATCTTCTTCGGCAGGTTGAAATGGGACCTTGATCTGAGCGATACGCTGACATTGTCGTCGGTATCCGGCTATCTCAGTCTCGATGCCGTCGATACCGATTGCTATGCTTATACCGGTCAGCTTGCACCCGGTGTGGCCGGCAACGCAGGTTGTAGTGATCCGGTAAACAAGACCGAGCAATATACTCAGGAATTGCGCGTCACCAGCGATTTTGACGGTATGTTCAATTTCATGCTGGGCGCGTTTTACGAAACCCGCGATATCGATTTCAATACATCGCAACAGGGTGTGAATATTTCTTTCCTCGCGGCTGATCCGGTCACCGGCTTTACCTATGACTGGTATAAAAAGCAGAATACAAAAACCGAAGCGCTATCGTTTTTTGCCAGCGCGACTCTGGATCTGACGGACCAGCTGCAGTTTTCGGGTGGCGTGCGCTGGACCGACGAAAGCAAGATTTCGAGAATCAGCGTCCCTTATGTCCATTCGTTCCTGTCTGCGACGCCGGCCTTTATCAGCAGCGGTTTCTTCTCGGGACCGATTGAATTTTCGGACTCCAATTTTTCGCCGGAAGCATCGATCAAATATCAGGCGACACCCGATATCAACGTCTATGCTTCTTTCAAGACCGGCTTTAAATCGGGCGGTATCGACAATAGTGCTTTGCCATCCAACAGCTTGCTTGGATTTAACGATCCGGATCCAGCTGTCCGCCAGAGCGTTGCAGATGCGCTGAAATTTGAGTCCGAAACGGGATTGGGTGGTGAAGTCGGCGTCAAGACGCAGTTTGCGGATCGCACCGTGACGCTGAATACTTCGCTTTTCTATTATGTCTTTGATGACCTTCAGGTTCAGAATTTCGATGCCGCAGCGGTTCAGTTCCAGACCTTTAACGCCAGTCAGCTTACCACGCAGGGTGTTGATGTTGAATGGGGATGGCGCACGCCGATTGAGGGGCTGAACCTGTCCGGTTCGCTCGCCTACACGGATGCAGAATTTACCGCTCCATTTGTTACGACATCGGGTGAGGACATTAATGGCCGGTCCGCCGCGCGTGCGCCAAAATTTGCAGGGAATGCGGCGTTTGACTGGACCGTACCCATGGGCAATGCGCTGGAACTGGGTCTGAACGGTAACCTGCAATATAGCGGGTCCTATTTCACCAACGAAGATTCAGCATCCGACACTGTACAGGACAGCTATGTGTCGATTGACGGTTCGATCTCGGTCGGTGATCCTGATGGCAAATGGAAATTGTCGCTGGTCGGCGTCAACCTGACCGACAAAATCTGGATCAACACCAGCGCAGGTCGTCCGTTCCTTGAACCCGGTGTGGGTGACGATGAAGTCTGGACGCAAAATCGCGGCCGTCAGGTCTTTGTCGAAGCCGCCTTTAAATTCTGATCGACCTCCCGTTGATCTGGACTGGCCGGGACAGCTTGCTGCTCCCGGCCTTTTCTTTTGGGGGAATATGGATAGCCAAAATGAGAGTGGCATCTGTCGTCGTAAGACCGTTAAAAAACACGGAAAATCTATAAAGAGGAGCTGATTTTATGGGACGTCTCGAAGGAAAAAAAGCGGTAGTTCTTGGTGCGGCCGGACAAGGCAATATGGGGCAGGTCATCGCCAAACGCTTGCGCGATGAAGGTGCTGATGTACTGGTTGCGGGGCGCAAGGAAGACGAACTGAAACGCTTTGCCCAAGAAATTGGTGGTCATTACGCGCTTTGCGATCTTACCAAGGAAACGGACATCAAGGCGCTGGCGGAATCAGCGAAGAGTCAGATGGGCGGCGTCAATATCGCTATCAATGCGACCGGTCTCGGCTTTCTCAAACCCTTTCTGGAAAACACCAAGGAAGAGTTGGAAATGATGTCGGCGCTGCAGCTGGTCGGACCGTTCCAATTCTATCAGGAAATGATCAAGGCGATGGATGACGGCGGATCGATCATCCAGATCAGTTCAGCGACCGCAACGATCATGCTCAACGATCATGCTGCCTATATGGGCACGAAGGCGGCCACCGACCATATCATCAGATGCGTTGCCCATGAATTTGGCGAAAGAGGCATTCGGGCGAACAGCATCTCGCCCGGTTTGACCCGTACGCCAATGACCGCAGGAGTTGATCAGGTGCCGGGACTGGTGGAGTCGTTTGAGGCGCGCTATCCGCTCGGACGGATCGGTACCAGCGAAGATATCGCGGCGGCGGCGGTCTTTCTCGCCAGCGACGAATGTTTCATGACCGGAGAAAATCTGCAGGTAAACGGCGGTCTGTGCCTGCGCGGCAACCCGACCCGCAAGGATCAGGAACTGATGATGGGGGCTGTCGCTGCCGCGTCCTGACCCTAGTCTATCGGCTTGAACCGCTTCTGGATGTGCGGCCGGATCTTGAGGAACTGTTTGTACAGGGCTTCCAGGATTGGCAGCACGCCCGGGATGCGGGCGAACTGGCCAAGCGACCGCATGATCGGGATGGCCCGCCACATGGCGGCAAAAGCCGCTGCGCCGGACAATAAATGTCCGTCCTCCGATGCGTGAAAGCGATCGAGCATCAATTGTCGGTCGAGGGGGCAGGATGCAGCGGGCGTTGATATGTCGATGAAGGTGACAGCCTCGCGCCGGTCCAGCCTGCGCATCAGGGCAATTTCCCGGATGCACAGCGGACAGGCACCGTCATACCAGACGGTGACGCGGCTCATCGATCCTGTCCGACGCCAGGGTTCATATCTGTTCTGCCATCATCGCAGCACTGACTTAATCACCGGGACGATCTGATACCATATGGCCTAAAGGCCTGGGGTCAGCAGAGACTAAACGTCCAGATTGGCGACGTTCAGAGCATTGTCGACGATGAATTCGCGCCGTGGTTCAACCACTTCGCCCATCAGCTTGGTGAAAATATCATCGGTCACGTCGGCCTGTTCCACCGTCACCTGCAAGAGCGAGCGCACTTCGGGGTCGAGCGTCGTTTCCCAAAGCTGTTCGGCGTTCATCTCGCCGAGACCTTTGTAACGGGAAATCGCGAGGCCCTTGCGTCCTGCCGCCATGATCGTGTCGAGCAGTTCGGAGGGGCGGGTAATCAGCGTGCCATCGGACCCGATGCCATCATCTTCCCCGGCTTCCGCGTCGCCCACAGCCGATTTCACCAGTCGGCTGCCGCTATTATAGGTTGCGCTCTCTTCGGAGGCGAGGCGATGGAGCTTGCGGGCTTCCGCGCTTTCCAGAAATTTGGCTTCGATGATATGATGATCGGTGACACCGCGCCAGAAACGCTGGAACAGATAGCCGCCTTCTTCCGAGACCTGACCGGACCAGCGGCCTTCCTCGTCCACCTTGTCCATCCATGCAGCGGTCGCATCGACGGCGGCTTGTCGCTCCGCCTGCCCATGATCGGGATTGAGGGCGCCGGTCAGTGCCATGCCCTCGACAATCGTGCTGTCATAGCGTCGCGGCACATAAGCCATCAGGCTACGCATTCTGCGGGCATGTTCGATCAGGCCGCGCAGGTCTTCGCCGCTCCGCGCGCCTTCACCGGTTTGCAGGACCATGCCATTCAAGCCGGCATCGACCAGATATTGATCGAGCGCATTGTCGTCCTTGAGATAGACTTCGCTCTTGCCCTTGCCGACTTTGTAGAGCGGCGGCTGGGCAATGTAGAGATGACCATTGAGGATGATCTCCGGCATCTGCCGATAGAAGAAGGTCAGCAGCAACGTACGGATATGCGCGCCGTCGACGTCAGCATCGGTCATGATGACGATCTTGTGATAGCGCAGCTTTTCCAGATTGAAGTCGTCGCGGCCAATGCCGGTGCCCATCGCCTGAATCAGCGTGCCGACTTCCTTGGACGAGAGCATCCGGTCAAAGCGGGCGCGTTCGACGTTGAGGATCTTGCCCTTGAGCGGCAGGATCGCCTGATACATGCTGTCTCGACCCTGTTTGGCCGAGCCGCCAGCGGAGTCCCCTTCGACCAGGAACAATTCGCATTTACTCGCGTCTTTTTCGCGACAATCGGCGAGCTTTCCGGGCAACGAAGCAATGTCCATCGCGCCCTTGCGCCGGGTCAGTTCGCGTGCCTTTTTCGCGGCTTCGCGGGCAGCAGCGGCGTCGATCACCTTCTGGATCACCATCGCGGCGTTCTGCGGATTTTCTTCGAGCCATTCGGCGAGCTTGTCGGCCATCAGGCTTTCCAGCGGCTGGCGCACTTCGGAGGAGACCAGCTTGTCCTTGGTCTGTGAACCGAATTTGGGATCGGGGAGTTTGACCGAGACAATTGCAGACAGTCCTTCGCGCATGTCGTCGCCCGTCAGCTTGACCTTCTCTTTCTTCAGTGCGCCGGAGCTTTCGGCATAATTGTTGAGCGTCCGGGTCAGCGCCGAACGGAAAGCCGCAAGATGGGTGCCGCCGTCGCGCTGCGGGATGTTGTTGGTGAAGCAGAGAACATTTTCATAATAGCTGTCGTTCCACTCCAGCGCGACGTCGATGATGACATCGTCGCGGTCGCCGTGAATGGCGATCGGTTCCGGCACCAGCGGCGTCTTGTTGCGGTCGAGATATTGAACGAAAGCGGCGATCCCGCCCTCATAGAAGAGATCGATTTCATTCACTTCCTCATGCCGCGCATCGCGCAGGATGATATGCACGCCGCTGTTGAGAAAGGCGAGTTCACGGTAGCGATGCTCAAGCTTCTCGAAATCGAATTCAGTGATCTTGAAGGTCGCGGGAGACGGGAAGAAGGTGACTTTCGTACCCTTTTTTACGCCGCTCGGATTGTCTGCGGGAGGCGCATCGCCAATCACTTTCAGCGGCCTTACCGCATCGCCAAATTCGAAGCGCATATTATGCGCCTTGCCGTCGCGCCAGATGTCGAGTTCGAGCCATTCGGACAGCGCGTTGACCACCGATACGCCGACGCCGTGGAGGCCGCCGGATACCTTGTAGGCATTGTCGTCCGAGGTATTCTCGAACTTGCCGCCTGCGTGGAGCTGGGTCATGATGACCTCGGCTGCGGAGACGCCTTCCTCGCTATGCATGCCGGTCGGGATGCCGCGGCCATTGTCCTCGACCGAGACGCTGCCGTCGGCGTTGAGCGTGATCAGGATCAGGTCGCAATGACCGGCGAGAGCCTCGTCGATTGCGTTATCGGATACTTCGAACACCATATGATGCAGGCCGCTGCCGTCATCGGTGTCACCGATATACATGCCAGGCCGTTTGCGAACCGCGTCCAGGCCCTTGAGAACCTTGATCGAATCCGCGCCATATTCGTTTTGATTGGAAGATTTGGAAGCATCTTCCGGCTTGTCGTTATTGCTAATGTCACTCATGCCGCGACCATAGCCGCTGGAGCCGCTAAACCCAAGGAAAATGTAGGATTTTACGATAATATTATGCCAATATATCAACCGTTTAACATATTGGGACAAGAGTAAAATTTTTCTCGCGCGAGGACGCGAAGAATGCGAAGAATATGGCGTGAAATATCCGGTTGAAGAGTTGTCGGCGATCGCTGTGGAATGCGGCTTCAAGTTGCATGTAAACCTCGGTCCCGGACTGCTGGAGAGTGTTTATGAAGCGCTTCTCGCCAAGTCGCTTTCTGATCTCAATCTGAAAGTTGATCGGCAGAAGCCGATCAAGATCAAATATCAAGATATCGTGCTGGAAGAGGGGTTTCGCGTCGATTTGCTTGTCGAAGACAGCTTGCTGATTGAATTGAAATCAACCGAACGGCATATGCCTGTGCATGCAAAGCAGGTGCTCACCTATCTTCGTTTGATGGATTTGCCGCTTGGCTTATTGATGAACTTCGGAGCACCGACATTCAAGACAGGATGCAAGCGAATCGTCAACAATCACACTGACTTCGCTTCTTCGCGGCTTCGCGTGAATCTAGGAAGAAAAGGAACCAATTCATGACCAATCCAGCCGAAATCATCCCCTTTGCCAAGACCATGGGAATCACCATCACGGCGATGGACAAGGACAAGATATGCGGCGAAATGCTGGTCCGGCCCGACTTGTGTACCGCTGGCAACGGGCGCGGCAGTCCCAGCATCCATGGCGGCGCGGTGATGACCTTTGCCGATGTGCTGGGTGCCTTCGGCGGTTTC
>CAJQNR010000067.1 GCA_905479715.1 uncultured Sphingorhabdus sp. | reverse complement strand
CGCTCTTGCCAGAGCCAGCTTTTTCAGTCGCAACTGTGCCCGCGGCAAGGAATTTGCCGAAAAAGCAATTGAACTCGATCCGTATGAAGCCACCATGCATGCGGAAACCGGCGCGTTTCTTTTTGCCTGCAGCGATCCGTCCGCAATCCAATATCTGCGCCGTGTGATTGCCCTCGACCCGCGGGGCTCGATTCTGGCCGAAACGGCATTGGTGTTCACCTTGCTGGCCGAGGGCAAGGACAAGGAAGCGCTGGAATTTGCGGAGAGCATCATGCCTTCCAGCAACAGTGTCGGGCCATATTATGACGTTGCGATGGCCATGGTCTATGCCAAAAACGGCCGGATCGAGGATTCCCGGGCAGCGTGGGACCGACTGGTTGCGGCTTATGGCAGCAAGACAGGGGAAAGCCCGCGAGAATTTCTGGACCGCCTGATTCTCAATCCGTCGCTGGCCAATCGGGCCTTCCTGCTGCTGTCCATCACCGGTGTGATCACCGAGTGAACGCGAAACCCTGAATCAGAAGCTGGCGATCAGACCGTCGACCACAAACTGCACGGCAAGCGCGCCCAGCAGCACACCCAGAACCCGGGTGATCACCGCTTCGACCTTGTTCCCCAGGATCCGCATCAGCGGCCCGGCGGCGATCAGTCCGGCGAGCGTGAGCAGCAGCACCGCGCCCAGCGCGCCAAGAATGACCATGGCATTGTCGATACCGTCATTCTGCGACGTCAGGAGCATGACCGCGGCAATCGACCCCGGTCCGGCGATCATCGGCATTGCCATCGGAAAGATCGAGACATCCTCGATCTCGGGCTGTTCGATAATCTCCTGCGCCCTGTCTTCGCGCCGTTCGGTGCGTTTTTCGAACACCATTTCCAGCGCGATCAGGAACAGCATGATACCACCGGCAATTCGGAAACTGTCGAGGCTGATCCCGAGCGCGCCCAGCATCTGTTCCCCGAACAGCGCAAAGACCAGCAAGATCAGAGCCGAGACCATGATCGCACGAATAGCCATGGTCCGGCGATCGTGCGGTGGCGCGCTGCTGGTCAGGCTGGCATAGATTGGCGCACAACCGGGTGGATCGATCACCACAAAAAAGGTGACGAAGGCAGAGATGAACAGTTCCATCATTGTACCGGCGCGGCGACCCGATATTCATGTACCCGCCGGAAGCTGCCGTCATCCTGCGCCTGATCGACAAAAACGACGCGCGAGCCATCTGCCGCGAAAGTCGCGTTCCAGATCAGGCTGCCGTCGGCGGAGGCCCCAGTCTTGCCCTTCCCTGTGCTATTCGCAGGCGGAAAACCGGCAGGAACCTTCGCTTTGCAAGAGGCGACTTCGGTCTCGATATAATCGGGCTCCGCGAGCGGCGTGGACAGCGGCTGACCATCATCAAAAACCCATTTCCACTCGACGTCCTTGTGGGGGCGGCGTGTGCCAAAATCCTGCTGCTGCCAGATGGTGGTGAAATGCCCGGTTGCGCCACTGGCGCGTTGCCAGGCACCGGTCGAAACGCCGGTGCTGCCATCGCAGGACATGAATATCTTGTGCGGCTGCCAATCCACCGCTTGTGGAGGATCAGCCTTGCCTTTCAGCCATTGTTGCGCATTGACCAGATCGGGCGTGAACATGATCGCGTCATCGGCAGCGGTTTCGCGAAACGCGGTCCACTGCCCCTTTTCCTGCGCCAGCCGGGCGAAGGCCAGCTCCGCCTTGACGATGGCACTGGGATTGGCAACCGGCTTGCCCCGAACCCGGTTAAACTGTTCGCGATCACTTGGCCGCCCGCCGCCGCCGGCGCAGCTCGCCAGCATCAACGCTATTCCGATTGCGGCAAATAGGCGCATTATAAACCCTCCGGTTTCTCCAGACCGGCGCGGACAGACGCCGCAACCAGAGTGTTGCGCAATAGCACTGCAATTGTCATCGGGCCAACCCCTCCCGGCACAGGCGTAATCGCCCGTACATGGTCAAGCGCTTCAGCCGTGGCGACATCACCGACCAGACGGCCTCTTTCCTTGCCCGGTTCCGGCGCCAGCCGGTTGATGCCAACATCGATGACAACGGCACCATCTTTCAACCAGTCACCCTTGACCATTTCGGCGCGGCCAACGGCAGCGACGACAATATCGGCACGGCGGACGACGTCGGGCAGGTTGCGCGTCCGGCTGTGGGCCATGGTGACGGTGCAATTCTCGCCGAGCAGCAGCTGTGCCATCGGCTTGCCAACCAATATCGAACGGCCGACGACGACGGCGTCGAGGCCGGTGAGGTCGCCCAATGTATCCTTCAACAGCATCAGGCTGCCGAGCGGGGTGCAAGGGGTCAGCGCTTCTTCGCCATTGGCCAGACGTCCGGCATTGATCACGTGCAGGCCATCGACATCCTTGTCCGGATCGATCGCCATCACGACCGCTTTTTCATCGAGACCGTCGGGCAGAGGCAGTTGCACGAGTATGCCGTCCACCGTCTCGTCGGCGTTCAGCTGCGCGATCAAGGCGAGCAGGTCTTCCTGCGCGACATCGGCGGGTAGCCGGTGCTCGAAGCTTTCCATGCCAGCCGCGATGGTCGCCTTGTGCTTGGATGCGACATAGACCTGACTGGCGGGATCTTCACCAACCAGAACAACCGCCAAGCCCGGCGCGCGGCCGGTTTCTTTGACAAATGCAGGGACAGCATCCTTGATCCGTTCGCGAAGTCCCGCCGCGAATGCCTTGCCGTCAATGATCCGGGCGGCTGTCAACTGAGCAATGCCTGCGCCAGAGGTGGCAGGATTGCATCCTGCAGAATGATAATACCGATGATGACAACCATCGGAGTCAAGTCAAGCTGGCCGAAATCGGGCATGATCTTGCGGATTGGTCGATAGATTGGCTCAGTGAGCCCGTCGAGCGCCGTCCAGATCGCACGAACGATATCATTTTGCAGGTTGATCACGTTAAACGCGAGCAACCAGCTCATGATTGCCTGAACAATGATGACGGTAATTGCCACGTTGAGCAATATTGCGATGATCTGAAGAATTGCGAATGCCATGGACGGACCCTTTATCGATAATCCGGCGGAGCGGCCAGTGATTTGTCACGGTTTCCGCCAGAAATTTACTGTATCATATATATAAGACAGTCAGGCGATTAATCAACCGGGTGAAAATCCTTGACCAACGTCCCCGCGCCCTTGCTGGTGAAGATTTCTAGCAGCATCGCATGCGGAATGCGTCCGTCGAGAACGACGGCGGCATCGACGCCTTCCTGGACGGCTTTTACACAGGTTTCGAGCTTCGGGATCATCCCGCCGGAAATCGTGCCCTCATCAACCAGAGCCTTTATTTTCGTCGGATCGAGATCGGTCAGCAGTTCGCCCTGCTGGTCGAGCACGCCGGGAACATCGGTGAGCAGGAACAGGCGCGCGGCACGCAGCGCCGAAGCGACCGCGCCGGCCATGGTATCGGCGTTGATATTATAGGTTGCACCGTCTTCGCCGACACCAATTGGCGCAATCACCGGGATCATGCCGGCCGTCGAAATCATATCGACCACGCTGCGGTCGACCCGTTTCGGTTCGCCGACATAGCCGAGGTCGATGATCCGTTCGATATTGCTGTCGGGATCACGCTCGGTCCGGCGCAATTTGGCCGCCTTGACGAAACCACCATCCTTGCCCGAAATACCGATTGCACTGCCACCGGCCTGTTCGATCCAGCTGACCAGCTCCTTGTTGATCGCGCCGGACAGGACCATTTCGGCGATTTCCGCGGTTTCCTTGGTGGTAACACGCAATCCGTCGACGAATTTGCTTTCGACACCAATCCGCTCGAGCATCGCACCGATTTGGGGCCCGCCACCGTGGACAACGACCGGGTTGATCCCGACGGCTTTCAGCAGCACGATATCTTCGGCAAAATTGCGCGCCAGCCGGGCATCGCCCATCGCGTGGCCGCCATATTTGACGACAAAGGTCTTGCCAGCGTAGCGCTGCATATAGGGCAATGCGTCGGTGAGCGTTTCCGCCTTGGCAAGCATGGCTGGATGGGGTGCATGATCGGTCATGGGCGCCTTTCAGTATAGCCGCACTGCAAATGCAAGTGTTTAATCAGCTTTTGGAGAGTGATTTCACTTTTGCAAGCGTGCCGGATACATGGCCCTGCGGTTTCATCGCGCTGTGGACAAAGACGATTTCCCCGTCCTGGTCGATAACATAGCTGGTCCGGTTGGTCATTGCGAGACCGGGTGCCATACGCACCTGATAGGCTTCGATAATCTTTTCATCTGCCCGGGCCACCGCAAATTTGTCACGGCATTCGGAAACCGAAAATTTCTTCAATCCTTCGATATCATCGCCCGACATACCGATTACGGTCGCACCGGCGGCATTGAACTCAGCGGTGGCATCGGCGAACATATTCGCCTCGATCGTGCAACCTTCGGTGAAGACCTTGGGGAAAAAATAGAGCACGACCGGACCGTCTTTCAGCTTGTCGGCCAGCGAAAATTGGAATTCTTCCCCGGCCAGCGCGCCGCTGGTGGTGAAATCCGGGGCGGTGGTGCCAATCTCCAGCGGTTCGCTATTGGTGCTGCGGGTGTAATAGACAAAGGCCGCGCCACCAACAATGGTCACGGCCAGCAATATCACGATCCACTTTTTCATATCGTCATTCCTGTTCGAGCTGTGCTTTCAGCGCATAAAGCTGGTCCAGCGCCTCCCGCGGGGACAGTGCATCCACGTCAATCGCACCGAGTGCCTCCCGCAAGCCATCGGATTTTTCTTCGACATCGGCAAGGCTTGCCGCAAAAAGCGGCAGATCACCGAGGCCTGCTGCGAGACCGCCGGTTTCCGCCTTGCCGGCCTCGAGCTTGTCGAGCACCGATTTGGCGCGGTGGAGCACCGGCTTCGGGATGCCCGCCAGCTTCGCGACAGCAAGCCCGTAACTGCGGTCAGCAGGACCTTTGGCCAGCTCGTGGAGCAGAACCAGATCACCCTTCCATTCCCGTGCACGGACATGGTGGAGCGACAGCGAATCCAGCCGGTCTGCGAGGCGGGTCAGCTCATGATAATGGGTCGCGAACAGGCAGCGACAGCGGTTGGTTTCGTGCACCGCTTCGACCACAGCCCAGGCAAGCGCGAGACCATCATAGGTCGAGGTGCCCCTGCCCACTTCGTCGAGGATAACGAAACTTTTCTCGGTCGCCTGCAACAGGATCGCGGCAGTTTCGACCATCTCGACCATGAAGGTCGAGCGGCCCTGCGCAAGATTGTCGGAAGCGCCGACACGGCTGAACAAGCGGTCGACGAGACTGAGTCTGGCGGAAGAAGCCGGCACGAAGCCGCCCGCCTGCGCCAGAATCACGATCAGCGCATTTTGTCGCAGGAAGGTCGATTTACCGCCCATATTGGGACCGGACACCAGCCATAGTCGCTCGTCCTGAGCCAGCGAGCAGTCATTGGCGACAAAAGGATCGCCTTTCGCCGCCAGGGCCGATTCGACCACCGGGTGACGACCGGCCTGGATATCCAGTATATTGCCATCGACAAATTCGGGACGGCACCACTGGCCCTCGGCGGCGCGTTCGGCCAGCGCTGCAGAGACATCGATCCGGGCCAGCGCGTCGGCACTTTCCCCGATCTCCTGCTTGCGCGCCAGCACCTTGTCGACCAGTTCCTCGAAATGTGCAGCCTCTGCGGCCAGTGCATGGGCTCCGGCCTGCGACACCCGCACCGCCTCTTCGTGCAGGTCGGTCGAATTGAAGCGGACGACCCCGGCCAGCGTCTGGCGATGGGTAAAGCCGGAATTTTCCGCCATCAGACTGTCGCCATGCCGGGCGGGAACCTCGATAAAATAGCCGAGCACCGCATTATGCTTGATCTTCAGCGTATTGATCCCGGTCGCCTCGCGATAACGCGCCTCCAATGTGGCAATGGCCTTGCGCCCATCAGACCCTGCGCTGCGCAGTTCGTCGAGCGCCGGATCGAAACCGGCTGCGATATAGCCGCCGTTGGTCATCTCGGTTGGCGGTGCCTCGACCAGCGCGCGGTCGAGCAGATCGACCAGCGCGGCATGCCCGTCGAGCGCGGGAAGGATGGAATCGAGCAGTTCCGGCAGCCCCGCAAAGGTCGTCAGACGCTCGCGCAATATCCGCGCACCGCTCAGACCGTCGCGGATCTGTCCGAGGTCGCGCGGGCTCCCCCGTCCTGCCGAAACACGGCCCAGAGCCCGCCCGATATCGGGCAAGGCCTTGAGTTCTGTACGAACATCATCGCGCACCGCCGACCCGTCATGAAACCATTGGACCAGCCCGAGCCGCCGGTTGATCTGCCTTTCGTCAAACAGCGGTGCAGACAAATCGCGGGCCAGCAAGCGCGCGCCGGCGGGGGTTACCGTGCGATCAATGGCATGCAGCAGGCTGCCCTCGCGCGCACCAGCCAGCGTCCGGTCAATCTCGAGACTCGCACGGGTCGGACCATCAATCGACAGAAATTCCCGTGTCTCGCGTTTTCGGGGCGGATGGAGATAGGGCATATTGCCCTGGGAAACATGCGCCACATAAGCGACCAGTCCGCCAGCGGTAGCCAGCTCGGCCCGCGAAAATTCGCCCATACCATCAAGCGTGGCAACCCCGAAATGGTCCTGCAGCCGCTGCTCTGCACCGACGCTGTCAAAATGACTTTTGTCCCAGCCGGTCGCTTTCGCCAGCCGCGGCAGCAAGGCTGGCGGACAGATGATCTCTGAAGGCGAGAGCCGGGCCAGCTCTGCGTCCAGCACATCGTCGGAAATCGTCGCCAGTTCAAAACTTCCGGTCGAAATATCCGCCGCCGCCAGACCGATTTCGCCCTGCACCTGAGCCAGTGCCACCAGCATATTGTCGCTGCGCGCATCAAGCAATGTATCTTCAGTGAGCGTCCCTGCGGTCACATAGCGAATAATGTCCCGCGCAACCAAAGCCTTGTAGCCACCGCGTGCCTTTGCCTCGGCCGGCGTTTCTGTCTGTTCGGCAATCGCCACCTTGAAGCCCGACCGGATCAGCTTCGCCAGATAGCTCTCCGCCGCATGCACCGGTACGCCGCACATCGGGATCGCCTCGCCGCCATTTTTACCACGCGATGTCAGGGCGATGTCGAGCGCCGCCGCAGCAAGCTTCGCATCCTCGTAAAACAGCTCGAAAAAATCACCCATGCGATAGAAAAGCAGGCAGTCATCCGCCTTTTTCTTGAGCGCGAAATATTGCTCCATCATCGGCGTCACCTTGGCCGATGCCGGCGAAGGATCTTTCACCGTGTTTTCCACTTTGTCCTGAGTCCGGGTTGCCATGCAACCGCGATAGCCGAGTGCAGCGATACATAAAAGAGTAGCAAGCACATCCTATTGAATTTTACTTGAATATTGCGGCTTCGCGACAAAGCGAGTAGATCGCGAACCGAAACACAAACATCCTTGTGGCGCAATCAAGCCAAGCAACATTAAACGGAGATAGAATTTGGCCGACAAGAACGATAGCAATATGGAATTTTCCGAACGGGAAGCCCTGCTTTTTCACTCCCACGGCCGTCCCGGGAAAATCGAGATTATCGCGTCGAAACCGATGGCCACCCAGCGCGACCTCAGCCTCGCCTATTCACCAGGCGTTGCGGTCCCCGTCAGAGCAATCGCCGAAGACCCTTCAACAGCCTATGATTATACCGCAAAAGGCAATCTGGTCGCCGTGGTTTCGAACGGCACGGCCATACTTGGTCTCGGCAATCTTGGCGCGCTTGCGGCCAAACCGGTGATGGAAGGCAAAGCCGTATTGTTCAAACGCTTCGCCGATGTCGATGCGATCGATATCGAACTGGATACCGAGGATGCGGAAGCCATCATCAACGCCGTTCAGATCATGGAGCCCAGTTTCGGCGGGATCAATCTGGAAGATATTGCCGCGCCTGACTGCTTTGTTATCGAACAGACGTTGCGCGACCGGATGAATATTCCGGTATTTCACGATGACCAGCATGGCACCGCGATTATCGCCGCTGCCGGGATCATCAACGCCTGCCTGCTGACCGATCGCAAGATCGAGGATATCAAGGTCGTCGTCAACGGCGCTGGTGCTGCTGCCATTGCCTGCGCCTCGCTGATCAAGAGTCTTGGCGTTCCCCATGACAATCTGATCATGTGTGACCGGACCGGTGTTATCTATCGCGGCCGTGATGACGTCGATCAATGGAAATCCGCCCATGCGGTCGACACCGACACACGCAACCTGACGGAAGCCCTTTCCGGCGCCGACGTTTTCCTCGGCCTGTCGGCCGGCGGCGCGCTGAAACCGGAAATGGTCAAGGATATGGCCCCTCAGCCAATAATTTTTGCGATGGCCAATCCCGATCCGGAAATCACCCCGCCCGATGCCAAGGCGGCACGACCCGATGCGATCGTCGCAACCGGGCGTTCGGATTATCCCAACCAGGTCAATAATGTCATCGGTTTCCCCTTCATCTTCCGCGGTGCGCTGGATGTCCGCGCAACCCGGATCAATGAAGAGATGAAAGTGGCTGCGGCGCACGCTATTGCCGAGCTCGCCCGCGAGCAGGTTCCGGAAGAGGTCGCCGTTGCCTATGGCGGGAAAGCGCCAAGTTTTGGCGTTGAATATATCATCCCTGCTCCCTTTGATCCCCGGCTGATGGACGTGGTATCTGCCGCCGTCGCCAAGGCCGCCATGGATAGCGGCGTGGCCCAGAAACCAATCGAGGATCTTGATGCCTATCGACAGTCTCTGAAGGCGCGCCTCAATCCGACAACATCGGTTCTCACCCAGGCCTATCAGGCTTGCCGCCTGTCACCCAAGCGGGTCATTTTTGCCGAAGCCGAAGAAGATGTCGTGCTGCGCGCCGCGATCCAGTTTCAGGACGGCGGCTATGGCACACCGGTCCTCGTCGGGCGCGACGATCGCGTTCGGGCGAAACTCCTGGAACTGGGCGTGACCGATCCGGATCGCTTCGAGGTTCACAACAGCCGCAATAGCCCGCTGGTCCCCGACATGGTGAACATGCTCTATGAGCGTCTCCACCGTCGCGGCTATATGGAGCGCGACATCAAGCGCATCGTCAATCAGGACCGCAACATATTCGGTTCCGCGATGCTCGCCATGGATCAGGGTGACGCGATGATCACCGGCGTTACCCGCCCATATTCTCAATCCTTCCGCGATGTCGCCAAAGTCATAGATGTCGAAAAAGGCCGCACCGCCCTTGGCATCCATGTCATGGTTGGCCAGCATCATACGGTGTTCATGGCAGACACCACGGTCAATGAACGGCCCACGGCACACGAACTGGCGGATATCGCCGAACAGACCGCCGCGGTCGCCCGTCAGATGGGCCACGAACCCCGCGTCGCCTTCCTCAGCTATTCGACCTTTGGCAATCCCGAAGGACGCTGGCTGGAAAATCTGCGCGAAGCCGTGGCGATCCTCGATCAGCGGCGCGTCACTTTCGAATATGAAGGCGAAATGGCGCCGGACGTTGCACTAAACCCCAAATTGATGGGCAATTATCCGTTCAGCCGCCTATCGCAGCCCGCCAACGTATTGGTCATGCCCGGCCTGCAATCGGCCAATCTGTCGGCAAAATTGCTCCGCGAACTGGGTGGCGATTCGGTTATCGGACCGATGCTCGTCGGACTGGAAAAATCGGTTCAGATTGCAACCATGGCATCCACCGCATCGGAATTGGTGACGCTGGCCGTACTCGCTGCCAGCGGTATCGCCAAATAGGGGCGACCGCCGGGGAACAAATAGGATTAAGCGCTAGGGTTGAGTCGGGTCATTGCTTGCACCGCCCACTCCCCCGGCACCAACCGCACCAATATTGCCGAATAATTCTTCAAAAAAGGAGCGGTCGCGGCCCAAGGTCGGTGTCTTGTCACCGTCGGGGCTGATACTTGCAACAAGCTCCAGACCGGTACGGTCAACCGCGGTTACATTGCCTGCGGCATCAAATTGCACCCGCATCACCTGCTGTTCGCGAGGGCGCGGATTGTTAAATCCATATTGCCGGGTTTCGCGGGACAGATAATACCAGGTATTGTCATCAAACTGGCCAGCAAAAGTCGGCCGGCCGAGCGATGCCTCAACCGACTGGCGATTGTCGATGCCTGGCTGGATGGCCGACATCAGCACTTCGTCGGCAATATATCCCTGATGGCCCTGCACCTGGGTACATCCCGTCATCGTCATGGCACCAGCCATTAGCCCAAGCCACAAGCTGTGTTTTTTGATATTGCCGACCATCGAACTCATTCTCCACTATGCAGCCAGCACCATATTGGTGCCTGACCTGTCATCGCCCATTGCATCTCAAGCGATAAATATCAATATGCCCTGTATCCAGACTTAACAAACGGCCCGATCGTCCATAAAGTTGCGATCCAACCAGCGGAACCAGCAATGTCATTTTTCAGCAAGATATTTTCCAGAGACAAAGCCAATGCCGGAATGCGTCCGCTATACCAGGCGATCGTGCGGGAAGGCCGACAGATTGCCTGGTATGAAGAGGGGCAAGTCCCGGATAGTCTCGACGGCCGGTTCGACATGATTGCCGCGATTTTCTCGCTCGTCATGATCCGGCTCGAAAAAGAACCGGAACTGAATCAGCAGGTCGCATGGCTGACCGAAATTTTCATTTCCGATATGGATGGCCAGCTGCGTCAAATCGGCATTGGCGACATGGTGGTGAGCAAGCATGTCGGCCGGATAATGGGTGCGCTGGGCGGCCGGGTCGGTGCCTATCGCGATGCGCTGGAAAATGGCAAGGATCTTGAAGATGCAATTCTGCGCAATATTTTCCGCGGGGAAAAACCTGATGATGCGGCGCTCGCCTATATTGCCCGGCAACTTTCCGCTTATCATGCCGCGTTGCAAGATTGTGATGCCGGCGCGATCGCAGCGGGTCACATCCCGGACAGCGGAGCAACCGGATAATGGATCAACCCGAATTTTCTCATATCGTAAAATTGTCGGAAATTGGTGCAAAGCCAAAAAGCGGCAAGCTCGTGGCCAGCAAGGAAGAACGAGAGGCTTTGGCGCTCAGATTCGACTTGCCCAAAATCTCCAGCCTGATGGCGAACTATAAGCTGGTGGGTGCAGAACGCGGGATAGCGTTCACCGGACAGATCGAATCCGACGTGCACCAGAGCTGCGCAATAACTGGCGAAGCCATTCCGGTGCAGGTTCGCGAAAAATTCGATATTCTTTTTGTTCCCAAGGCAAATCCCGACGAGATCGAAGAAGAGATTGAGTTGACCGAGGAAGAATGCGACCTCGTTGAATATGAGCAGGCGCAGATTGATCTCGGTGAAGCGATTGCACAAACGCTATATCTTTCACTCGATCCTTTCCCGCGCGGCCCCGATGCAGATGCCGTTGCCCGGGAAAAAGGCCTGAAATCGGAACAAGAGGCCGGTCCCTTTGGCGCGCTGGCGGCATTAAAGGACAAGCTAGGCTAGTCACCTGAATCTGAAGTTCGGCTCATTGTTTTTTGACAGAAGCGTTTGACGGCGGCGAGGATTTCGTCGGCGGATTTGACCCATTTGTAGGGTTTGGGATTTTCATTATGTGCTGCGATGAAGGCGACAATGTCGG
>CAJQNR010000066.1 GCA_905479715.1 uncultured Sphingorhabdus sp. | reverse complement strand
AACGCAATTTACACGCGTTAACCATTTGTTGACTATAATATGCTAAGTCCTCTGCCAAGGGGCTTGGTTATGAGGTACATGCATTCACAATTTCGCGCGGTGAAGCCTGCGCTGATTGAACATCGTGAGGTGGAACGCTGTCTGGTCGAGATCCAGAACACCTTGATCAAGCAGAACGGCAAAGCGGCCAAGCTCGGCGAACTGGTGGATGTTTCGATCTATGGCTGTCGGGTTTCTTGCGATTCGAAATTTGCAGAAGATACCGCTCTCTGGTTGCGCTTTGACGACAGCAGCCCGGTTCCGGCAACCATCATCTGGTGCAAGGATGGCCACATCGGCTGCCGTTTCGACGAAAAGCTCGATCATGAACTGTTCCGCTCGCTGACCCTGATCAACGACTAGGTCGTGTAAAACCACCCACTTGCCAATTAACATTCATGTCAGTAAGATGGCGGCATGAAAAATGAAATTCTAGACGTCCTGATTGTCGGTGCTGGTCTGTCCGGTATTGGCGCAGCGGTTCACCTGACCAAAAGATGCCTCGGCAAAAGCTTTGCCATTGTCGAGGGAAGGGAGCGGCTCGGCGGGACCTGGGACCTGTTCCGCTATCCCGGCATCCGCTCGGACAGCGACATGTATACTCTGGGTTATAATTTCAAACCCTGGACCGCGCGCAGAGCGATTGCCGATGCGCCATCGATTCTCCATTATCTCAACGAAACCGTTGACGAATATGGCTTGCAAGACAAAATCCACTTCAACCGCAAGGTGGTGGACGCCAGTTGGTCGAGCGAGACCGCCTTGTGGACGGTCAGCCTGCAGCATGGCGATGGTTCGATCAGCACCATCCAGTGCAATTTCCTCCACATGTGCTCGGGCTATTACAGCTATGACGAGGGCCATAATCCCGACTTCCCCGGCAAGGACGATTTTGCCGGATCGATTGTCCATCCGCAATTCTGGCCCGAAGATCTGGACTATGCCGGCAAGAAAGTGGTGGTGATCGGCAGCGGCGCGACCGCGGTCACGCTGGTGCCCTCGATGGCGGCAACGGCGGAGCATGTCACCATGCTGCAGCGTTCACCAACATATATCGTGTCGCGGCCGGGCGAGGATAAATGGGCCCTGCGGTTTCGCAAGCTGCTGCCGTCGAAGCTTGCCTATCTGCTGACCCGCTGGAAAAATGTGCTGATGGGCATTTTCATGTTCAATCTCGCCCGCAAGAAACCCGAGGGGTTCAAGGCCCGGCTGCTCGAGATGGTGCGCGACGAAATGGGCCCGGACGTCGACATGACCCATTTTACGCCCAGCTATAATCCATGGGATCAGCGGCTCTGTCTGGTCCCGGACAGTGATTTGTTCGATTCGATCAAATCGGGAAAGGCATCGATCGTCACCGATCAGATCGAGACCTTTACCAAGGACGGCATCAAGCTGAAATCGGGCAAGACCGTGGAAGCGGACGTCATCGTGACCGCCACCGGACTGAAAATGCTCTCCGGCGGCAATGCCGCCATTTCGGTTGACGGACAGCCGGTCAATTTTGGTGAAAAGATCAATTACAAGGGCGTCATGTTCTCCGGCATCCCCAATTTCGGGATGACGATGGGCTATACCAACGCGAGCTGGACGCTGAAAGCCGACCTGACCAGCGAATATGTCTGTCGCCTGATCAACTATATGGACAAGAAGGGTACGCCGATCGCGACCCCGACCCTGCCTGCCGGCGAGACAATGGAAACAGAGCCGATGCTCGATTTCAGTTCGGGCTACGTCCAGCGGGCGATTGCGCATCTGCCGAAACAGGGCGACCGCAAGCCGTGGCGGCTTAACCAGAATTTCCCGAAGGATATCATCAATCTGCGGCACAAGGCGGTGGACGATGGTGTCATGGTCTTTTCCAGGCCCGGTGCTGTGACGGCGCGTCAGCCGGAACAGCAGCAAGAGGCAGAGGCCGTCGCTGCCGAATAGAGTCTCGCGCTTCGCCCAATCTCTGTCTATAGCGATCAAATGACTGATTTTAAGGCATTGATCGAAGCCGACACCGGCCAGCCCGCGCGCACTATCCAGATATTGGATGTGAACAATTTCGAAGAATGGCTGAAGAGCCAGCCGGAGAGCATCAGGGCGATTGTTACCGCCTACCGGTTCGTTGCCAATCCCGACTCCTATCTGCTCTTGCCGCCGGTCGGCGGCAAGAGCGATGACAAGTCGGTCGCGGACGATTTTTCGGTCGTCGCCGGTGTGGTCGATCATGGGAAGCTCGATTCCTGGTCGCTCGCCAAGCTGGGCGGGAGCCTGCCGGAAGGCAATTATCGTCTGCAGGGCGTGGGCGCCAAGGGGGCGCTGTTCGGCTGGCTGATCTCGCAACATGAATTTGACCGCTACAAGGAACTGCCCGACCGGCAGGGGCCGAGCGTGCTGCTGGTCAAGGACGCGATCGGTCAGCGCGATGAAGCCGTGCGTCAGGCCGAAGCCACCGCAATGGTCCGCGATATGGTCAATACGCCGGCGGCCGACATGGGACCGGACAAGATCGAATCCATTGTCGACAAATTGTCCGCGACATATGGCGGCGAAGTGAAAGTGACCCGCGGGGACACGCTGGAAGAGCATTTCCCGATGATCCACGGCGTCGGCAAGGCGGCGATGCGCGCCCACGCGCCGCGCCTGATAGAACTGAAATGGGGCAAGGCCGACCATCCGAAAATTGCCATAGTCGGCAAGGGGGTGACCTTTGACAGCGGCGGGCTGTCGATGAAGTCGCCGGCTGGCATGATGCTGATGAAAAAGGATATGGGCGGCGCCGCCCATGCCATCGCGCTGGCCAGACTGGTGATGGAAGCCAAGCTGCCGGTACATCTTCATCTGTTGGTGCCTGCGGTCGAGAATTCGGTCGATGGCAATGCCCTGCGTCCCGGCGACATCTTGCACAGCCGCAAGGGGCTGACCGTCGAGATTACCAATACCGATGCCGAAGGACGGCTGGTATTGGGCGATGCGCTGACTCTGGCCGGCGAGGACGAGCCGGAGATGATCATCGATTTCGCGACATTGACCGGAGCGGCGCGGGTTGCCCTGGGGCCCGACCTGCCGGCGATGTTCTGCGATGACCGGGACATGGCGGAAGGACTGCTGCAGGCGGGCGAGGGCGAAAGCGACCCGCTGTGGCAAATGCCCTTATGGTCCGGCTATGATGCGATGCTCAACAGCGAGATTGCCGATTGCGTGAACAGCGCCGCCGGGGGCTTCGCCGGATGCATAACCGCCGCCCTGTTCCTGAAGAAATTTGCGCCGGGATCCGTGCCCTGGGCGCATTTCGACACATTTGCCTGGCGACCGGCGGCCAAGCCGGGACGGCCAAAAGGCGGTGAAGCCTTGGGCCTGCGGGCAAGCTGGCGCTATTTGCAGGGGCGATACGGGCAGTAGCCTAGCGCAAGTAGGCGGCTGCTTTACAAGCCTGATGGGGGCCATTATGGATCGGCTTTGTTCCGTTGCCATGGGCGTCAAGGCTGCAACAGCGGACATTGGACGTTCGTTTCAAAATAGGAAAGTTCGGCCCGCTGGTTTGAAACTATTGTTCTTATCATTAGAAAATGTTAACCACCCGTTAGGGTCATGCACCAGTAGGTTTTTAACAGACGCCTAAGTGTCAAAAATGGGGATTTAATGTGAAAAAATTACTTTTGGTAAGTGTGGGTGCATTTGCCCTTTCAACATCTGCAAATGCCGCGACGGTCTTTGCCGGGTCTTGGGACGTATATAATGCCGCCGCACCACAATGGACAGAGGCTCCTCCTAACGGACCACTTGCCTACACAGGTCAGGAAGCCGCAGCCTTATTGTTCGGCGGAAACGCTTCTGACTATGTGATTTCTACGATCGATAGCGATATAGCTAATATCAATAACATGGCTTGGTATGACGTCATCGGATTTGGCGGTAGTGTATTTGCCGAAGATTATTCCAACAAATATCTTGGTCAGTTTTATGGTCCCACATCTGGTTTTGTTCTTGGTGACAACACCAATGCGGCATCTGCGTTTATTCGCGATAACCTCTCAAATGCCGGCGCGATCAACTTTGCGTTTCGCGTTGATGGTGCGGTTCCCGAGCCAGCAACATGGGCATTCATGATCTTCGGCTTTGGCGCAATCGGCGGAGCCATGCGTCGCCAGCGTAAAGCAAACGTCAAAGTCAGCTACGCATAAACCGGATTGACGCCTTATCTCATGCCCTGCCGAAGTAATTCGGCGGGGCATTTTTTTTGCGCCCTACTGCCGAGGTTCGAAATCAAGCCGGAATCAATCTTCCCAGTCGTTGATGCCCGCGTCCCATCCATTTGCAGCCAATAAATATTGGGTAGTCCAATGTCCGCAATGAGGGGGAATCGTCTTTGGCATTCGCCCGCCATGCTGAGCAGCAATAGCGCCGATTGCGTGAACAGCGCAGCTGGCGGCTTTGCCGGCAGCATCACGGCGGCGCTATTTCTGAAGAAATTCGCGCCGGAATCCGTGCCTTGGGCGCATTTCGACATATTTGCCTGGCGACCGGCGCTCAAGCCGGGTCGACCGATCGGCGGTGAAGCGCCGGGCGTGCGCGCGAGCTGGCGCTATTTGCAGGGGCGATACGGGCAGTAACAGGACGGGATTTCCGTCAGCGAGTCACTTGTTCGCCTGTCACCCGCCGGGCTGCGCCGCCAGAATGGACGGATCGCCGCCCTGCGCCTGCAAGCCCTCCATCAGATTGCGTTGGGTCCGCGCCGCATCAGCCTGACTGGCAGCCTTGTGCAACTGATCCAGTGCGGCCCGGTCATAGAAACGCCCGCCGGCAATCACTATGGCCGGACGTCCCGCGGCATCCAGATCGTCCAGCGGATTGTCGTCGAGCAGAATGAGGTCGGCGCGATGGCCGGGCGCGATTCGGCCCGCCCGGTCCGCTTCGCCGAGCGCCAATGCGGCATTTTGCGTCGCCGCCCGCAAGACTTCGCCGTGCGACAGGCCGGCTTCGGAGAGCAGGTGAAGCTCCTGGATCAGGGAGCGCCCGGGAATATTGGTGAAAATTCCGGCATCGCTCCCGGCAACGATCAGCACACCGGAATCGACGAAAATCTCTGTCGCCCGCTTGTAGAATTCAAAGGCAGCGCGCGCCGGGGCAACGGCTTCGCCAGACCAGCGGTCGTAACTCCCCTGCTCCTGGGCAACAACCAGCGGGTTCATCGTTTCCACGCCGGGCCGGTTGAGATATTCGCCGCGTGTCTCCGCGACCCGCATCAGATTGTAGAAGGCGAGCAGGGTGGGATCGACCGGCACACCGGCGGCAGCAATCCGGGCGGCCAGCCGTTCGGCTGCAGCCTCGTCATGGGCGTCTCGCAAGCCGTGCCAGACGATTGACTCGATATGCTCGAAAGTGGTGAACCCGTCGTCCAGCAATTCCTCGAACGCGATGTTGAACGGTCGCGACTGCGGCATGCCCGGCTCCCGGACACCTTCGGGTGAGTGGCCCATGACCGTCATGCCCAGCGCCCTGGCTTCGTCCCTCACCGCTTCATAGGCCTCGCGGGAGAGGTTCGAATAGACCTTGATCCGGCGGTACCCGGCGTCATGCTGGGCGCGAACCGCGGCACGCGCTTCCTCGCCGGTCGAGACGATCTGGTGGATTATCTGGGCATTGGGGCCGTTGCCGTTGAGGATCGGCCCGGTCGTGATCAGGCGCGGACCGGCGACTTCTCCGGTCGAGATATTTCGCGCGAGGCGCAGGTGGAAGGGCATACCGGACGCATTGCGGATCGTCGTTACGCCTTGCGCGAGATAGGCGCCGAGCGCGGCTTCATCCCAGAGGTGAACGTGCATGTCGACGAGGCCGGGCATCGCGATCCGGCCGCCGCCGTCGACCACGCGGGCCGCAGGCGGAGTGGCCACCTCTGCAACCGGCCCGACGGCTTTGATGTTTCCGTCGTCGATGAGAATAGACTGGCCCGGTCGCAGCGTCGGGGCCGGTCCGCTGAGATCAAGGATACGGACGTTCTGAAGAAGGACAGGGGATTCGGCTTTTGCAGAAACCGGGGTGGGCAACAGCGCAAGCGAGAAAAAGAGCGCGATGGCCGGGAAGAATCTGATGATAAACGCCTCCATATGCAGTTTTTTCGAGATAACATGGTGGCGAATAATGGTCAAAAATTTTGCTGCTGACCGCGCCTTGTTCCGCGTCCCTCGCCAGAGGGGGCATCCGCTATTCG
Source organism: uncultured Sphingorhabdus sp. (assembly GCA_905479715.1). Classification (GTDB taxonomy): domain Bacteria; phylum Pseudomonadota; class Alphaproteobacteria; order Sphingomonadales; family Sphingomonadaceae; genus Parasphingorhabdus. The sequence goes on along the minus strand of CAJQNR010000066.1, from coordinate 22,010 downwards.
GCGCTCCATGGCTCCTGTATTTGCAGGGATTGTTGACATACCTTCGGGCGGCATCAGGATTTTCACCATCTGGCGTGCGAATCGCGTAAGGCCGACAGGATCAGGTCAGGTCGATAGATGATATCGTAGATTAGAATCAGCCTGACATCGAGAAGAAGCCCTACGAGAAACCGGAACTGATCCAGCTGTCCGAGATTCACGAGCAGGCGAACGCGCTGCTTGCCAGCCTCTTCCGGGCATCCTGATCCCGCCGACGCAGCGTTTTTCCGAAGGGCTTGGGGTATAGTCCGGGATGATTTTGATCTGCTCTGTTCGCCGGAAACGCAAAGGCTGGGGATCGCAGGTAAAGAGTTGGTTTGCATTCCGCCCAACGAGACAGTTTTGGCCCGCAGTCCGGTCGCACAAAGTCGGTAAGCGACTCGCGCCCCACGTGCAGATGCGGGAGTTTGATAGAGAATAGGGAGAACGTTGGCGGATGAGCAGCCAAGTGGCCGTGTCCTTCCCATTTGCGGGCGATTGCACGTCGGTCCGGAAGTCCAATATGAAGGTCGGCAAGCACTGGGTTTGTTTGACTAGGGGGCTCTTCATCGCGATACTAAGGGAATCGCGTATCGAATGGATGCGTGGAAACGAGACGGGTCAAAGATACCGTCCACCCAATCTCCGTAGAAAGGACCCCCATGCAGAATGCAAAGCAAGGCGATACCGTAGTAATTGAATATTCCGTTCGCACAAGCAACGGCACAGTAGTCGGCGATACCGAAGCCTCGGGGCCGCAGGAAATAAAAATCGGCGACGGCGCGATTTTTCCTTTGATCGAAAAAAAGCTCACCGAGATGAAAGTAGGCGACAAGGAATCCGTCGCGCTCGACTCCGATAATGCCTTTGGTGCTCGGCGCGAAGAAATGGTCGTCGATATACCGAGACAGAGCCTTCCGGCTGAAGTTGACCCGCAGCCAGGCATGGCTCTGCAGGCACAGCAGGAGGACGGTTCGGCCATCACACTCTATATCGTCGCTGTTGGAGACGAAACCGTGAAGGCGGACGGCAACCATCCGCTGGCTGGAGAAGATTTGTCTTTCGATGTTACGCTTCGCGAAATCAAGGAAGCCGCATAGTTTTTTGACTGCGGGCGGTTCGGTCGCTTCGGTTGACCGGACCGCCCGCCTTCCACCCGACTGCGGAAATATGCTCTGACGCACTGCCCAACAGCGACGCCGCTTGATTAACCACCCCCAGGTCGTCTAAAGGCGGCCGATTGTCATCGCTTTGTCATATGGCGCACAAGCTACAAAGCCTTGGACAATTTATATCGCAATTGGGATTTCTTTACGCATGGACATGGAAACTGCACAGACTGGCGCGCACACGAAATTCGTGCTGAATGGGCCGGAAGGGGATTTCGATTCCCGGATCACCGCGCATCGCGGGGACCTCGCGGATGTCGCGCTGGCCGGCAAGATGTTCGCCCCGCATTATGCGGCGCCGATGCCGATGCGCTGTTCCGCGCCAAAGGCGATGCTCCGCAAGCAGCCCGGCAAGGATCATGAAGCGATTTCCGAATTGCTCCACGGCGAGGATTTCCAGGTGCTGGATATCGCCGGTGACTGGGCCTGGGGCTATTGCGGCCATGACCATTATGTCGGCTATGTCCCGGTCCATGCGCTCCAGCACCAGAAGAAGACACCCGATCCCACCCATTTGATCTTTGCCCGCGCGGCGCTGATCTTCATCGAGCCGGATTATAAGTCGGGCGTGATGAAGCGGCTGCCGATGGGCGCGCGGATCGCTTGTGGCGAAGCCAGCGAGTGCGGCAATTTTCTGAAAACCGGCAAGGGCTTTGTCCATGTCCGCCATGTCCAGCCGATCGGCACGAAAGTCGTGTTTGACGGCAGCAACGGGACGGCGGCACTGGCCGAACAGCTGATCGGCGCGCCCTATCTCTGGGGTGGCCGGAGCGGCGATGGCCTCGATTGTTCGGGCCTGATCCAGATGATATTGATGCTGACCGGTGTCGCGGCACCGCGGGACAGCGATCAGCAGCTGGCGGCCTTGGGCGAAGACATTGCCGAAGACGAATATCTGCGGCGCGGGGATCTGGTATTCTTCCCGAACCATGTTGGCCTGATGATCGACAAGGAGCGGATCATCCACGCCACTTCCCATTTGATGCAAGTCGGAATAGAGCCGTTGAAAGACACGGTTGCGCGCTTTGCGAAAATATCGGACCAGCCGGTATTGGCCCGCAAACGGCTGTCCTGAGGTTGGCGATGACGAAGACTGTTTTCATTGATGGCGCTGTCGGTACGACCGGACTGGAGATTGCCGAACGGCTGTCCGGACGGGACGAGTTCGAACTGGTCCGGCTGCCAGAGGCGCAGCGCAAGGATCTTGCGGCGCGGCGCGATGCGATCAACGGCAGCGATTTTGTTATATTGTGCCTGCCGGATGATGCCGCCATCGAAGCGGTGTCGCTGATCGAGAATGACAATACGCGGGTTATCGATGCGTCGACGGCGCACCGGACTGCCGACGGCTGGACTTACGGGTTCGCCGAATTTCGTCAGGGCCAGCGCGAAGCCATTGCGGGTGCGCGCTTTGTTTCCAACCCGGGCTGCTATCCGACCGGATTTCTGGCGCTGATCGCGCCGCTGGTTGCACAGGGACGGCTGCCCGCAGACTGGCCTTATGTGATGAACGCCGTGTCTGGCTATTCGGGCGGCGGCAAGGCGCTGATCGAGCGGTTTGCGGAAGAACCCGACATTGGTTTCCGCAGCTATGGCCTCAACCTTGACCACAAGCATATGCCGGAAATGAAGACCCATGGCGGCCTGACCCATGACGTTATCTTTGCCCCGTCGGTGATCCGCGCCTTTCGGGGGATGCTGGTCGACGTGCCGCTGCACCTTGGCGCGATGGGATCGCTGCGCGCAGAACAGCTATTGGACGATCTGACGTCCTTTTATGCCGGTTCGAAGATTGTATCGGTGCAGAACGGCAGCGGATTGCCGGAACTGTTGATCAGCGAGAATGATGCTCCGACCGACAAGCTGGAACTGTTCGTTTCTACCAATGCCGAGGGCTATCATGCACGGCTGATTGCGCGGCTCGACAATCTCGGCAAGGGCGCTTCCGGTGCGGCGGTGCAAAATCTCAATATCATGGCCGGTCTCGACGAAACCGCAGGTCTGCGCCTCTAGGCCAGACTATTGGGCGGTCAGTGCCGCCTTGTCAGGACGCAGGCTGGTGCCGGCCCGTCCGCTACGGAAGGCGCCCCACCAGCTCAGCGGGTTCCACGACGTGCTGCCGTCGAGCGAGAAGGTGATGAATTCCGCGCGTCCGCCAATATTTTCCCAGGGGATCGGACCGTCAAGACCGCCATCGCGCATCGAGACCCGGCTGTCGGCGCTGAGATCGCGATTGTCACCCATCACGAACACCTGTCCTTCCGGGACGATGATCGGCGCAAAATCGTCGGTCCTTTTCGGGCCGAGGTCGATGATATTATAGGAAACGCCATTGGGAAGCGTTTCGCGGAGGATCGGCAGATTGCACACCGGCGTGCCGCTGCTATTCACGCCTTGCAGCCCGGGAAACTCCTGCCCGCAGGGGGAATTGGCATCAATCGGCACTTGCAGATCTGGCTGGAATTCCTGCTCGACCGGTTCGCCGTTGAGAAAAATCTGGCCGCCTCTGAGTTCGATCGTGTCGCCGGGCAGGCCGATAACCCGCTTGATCCAGTCTGCGCTGGCATCTTTTGGCGTCAGGATGACAATGTCACCGCGCTCCGGCAGGCTGCCGAACAGGCGGCCGTCCATGCGCGGCAAGATATGAAAGGTCGGCGAGACCCACGACCAGCCATAGGCATATTTGCTGACGATCAACCGGTCGCCGACCAGCAGGCCGGGCATCATCGATACCGAAGGAATATAAAATGGCTTGGCCACCAGACTGTGGAAGGCAAGAACCGCCAGCAACAGCACGCCGATGCTCTTGATCTCGCCAAACCAGTCGACCTTTTCTTTTTCTTTTTCCGGTTTTTTGGTGGACCCGCTGTCAGCGGCATTTTCTACAGCCATATTTTTATCTTTGGTTTCCTGGTTCATGGGAAGCGCGTTTCCTATAGCGGATGGGCTTCAATGATCACGAATGCCTGCGCCCATGGATGATCATCTGTGAGCGTGAGATGAACAATCGCCTCATATCCCGCCGGTGTTAGCGCGTCGAGCCGTTTTTTCGCGCCGCCGGTGAGGGCGAGCGTCGGCGCGCCGCTTTTGGCGTTGATGACGCCGATATCCTTCATGAAGACGCCGGCGCGGAAACCGGTACCGACCGCTTTGGAATAAGCCTCCTTGGCGGCAAAGCGTTTGGCATAGGTGCCGGCAATAGTATGCGGCCGCCGCGCCGCCTTGGCGCGTTCCAGTTCGGTGAAGACCCGCAGTTCGAACCGCTCGCCAAAACGGTCGAGCGAGTTCTGGATGCGCTCGATATTGCACAGGTCGGAGCCGAGACCGATGATCATGTTATCTCCTCCCTGTCGCAGACGGGGAGGGGACCGCCCGAAGGGTGGTGGGGGGGTGCCCCTCCGTCGCCTTCGGCGCCACCTCCCCGCCGCTACGCTGCAGGGAGGAAAAGTTCACCGATAGGCTCACCGCGCGTCTTCCATCAGCGCGCGCATTTGTCTTATGCTGCCGTCGAGACCGCTGAAAATTGCTTCGCCGATCAGGAAATGACCGATGTTGAGCTCCTTAAGCTGCGGGATCGCGGCAATCGGGATGACATTGTCGAAGGTCAGGCCGTGGCCGGCATGGGGTTCGATGCCATTTTTGGCGGCGAGGGCGGCGGCATCGGTGATCCGGCGCAGTTCGGTTTCGCGTTCGGTTCCGCTGACCTCGGCATAGCGGCCGGTGTGAAATTCGACCACCGGTGCACCGAGACGGATCGCGGCCTCGATCTGGCGCGCTTCGGGTTCGATGAACAGGCTGACGCGGATATTCGCCTCTCTCAGCTGTCCGACAAAATCGGCCAGCCTGTTGTCCATGCCGGCGGCATCCAGCCCGCCTTCGGTGGTCCGCTCCTCGCGGTTTTCCGGCACGATGCAGGCCGCGTGCGGTTTGTGGCGCAGCGCGATTTGCAGCATCTCGTCGGTCGCGGCCATTTCCAGATTGAGCGGGATCGTCAGCTTGTCCATCAGCACGACCAGATCGTCATCACGGATATGACGCCGGTCTTCGCGCAGATGGGCGGTTATGCCGTCGGCTCCCGCTGCGGCTGCGACCAGGGCGGCGCGCACCGGTTCGGGATGGTCACCGCCGCGTGCGTTGCGGATGGTGGCAACATGATCGATATTGACCCCGAGTCTCAGATAGTCGGATGCGGTCACGCTTGCGATGGCTCCGCGCGGCTGCCCGGTTTGGTCGCGGGAATGGCGGCCAGTTCAGGGGGCAGTTCACCGGCGGCATAGGACGGCACATCCAGCGTCACCAGTGGGAAAAAGGGCACATCAAATTGCGCAGCGCCATTGGAACGGTCGATCAGCGCGCCCGCGGCTATCACGTCGCCGCCGGCATCACGAATTGCCTGGATGGCTTCGCGGGAGGACAGGCCGGTGGTGACGACATCTTCCATCATCAACACTTTCTGGCCCGGCTCGAGCCGGAATCCGCGGCGCAATTCAAACGTGCCTTCCGGTCGCTCCAGAAACAGCGCGTCGAGGCCGAGTGCCCGTCCCATTTCGTGGCCGATGATCACGCCGCCCATCGCGGGGGATACGACAATATCTATGGAACGCCGGATATTCTGGGGAATTTTTTCGGCCAGCGTGTCCGCCATTCGGGAGGCGCGTGCCGGATTCATCAGCAGTCGCGCACATTGTAAATAACGGCTGCTGTGGCGGCCGGACGAGAGGATGAAATGGCCTTGCAGCAAGGCGTCGCAGTTTCGGAATTCCGCTAAAATTTCTTCTTCTGTCAATGTTTTATCCCTGCTTGTTTCTCGCCATTCTGCCCAAATGGGCATATTGGCACCGCATTGCCAGAAAAATTAAAGTCAAAAAACTGAAAAAATATCTATTCGGTAGCTTGAGGCTTGCGACATCCATGCCTATAAGCCGCCCCAATCGGACTATTCCAGGCCGGGTTCGCTGATTCCAAACGGCGGGCCATGGCCGGAAATCTACCGAAACTTGGGGTAAGATAGGGTTGAGCGATAGTATGACTCATTTTTTGAAAGCTTGGATTCTGGCCATCGGCCTGATTCTCACGCCGACGGCATTGTCGGCGCAGGAAGCGTTGCCAGCAGCGCCAGTTGTAGATCCGGCAGCGGCCAGCGACGCGGAATCAGCGGATGTACCGGCGGCGACCGAAGCGCCTGCTTCCGGGCTTGATCCTGCTCTTTATACCCCGATGAAACCTACGCCGGGCATCGGGATGCCGGTTGATGGCAATATCGATTTTCAGGAACAGTTCAGCCCGACCGGGGAAACCGCGCACTGGATCAACAATGCGATCCTCGCTCCGATGATGATCGGTGTCAGCATGCTGGTTCTCTTCCTGCTGTTCTGGGTCGTCATTCGTTTCCGTCGTGGTGCCAATCCGGAGCCATCGAAAACGACGCACAATACTTTCATCGAAATTATCTGGACGGTCATTCCGGTATTGATCCTTGTGGTCATCGCGGTGCCGTCAATCAGCCTGCTCGCACGCCAGTTCGAGCCTGCGCCGGAAGATGCGCTGACCGTGAAGGTCACCGGCTATCAGTGGTATTGGGGGTATAGCTATCCCGACAATGGTGATTTCGAAATCATTTCCAACATGATGTCCGAAGAAGATGCGGCGGCACGCGGCGAACCACATCAGCTCGCTGCCGACAACCGGATGGTTATTCCGGTGGGCAAGCCGGTCAAGCTGCTGATTACGGCGGCGGACGTTATTCACAGCTTCGCCATTCCTTCGGCATGGTTCAAGCTTGATGCGGTGCCGGGACGGATCAATGAAAAAGTTCTGCAGATCGACCGGGAAGGCGTTTATTACGGCCAGTGCTCGGAACTTTGCGGTGCACGTCACAGCTTCATGCCGATCACGGTCGAGGTTCTCTCGGAAGAGAAATTCAACAACTGGGTCCGTGCCAACGGCGGTACGGTGAAGGGTGATGCTGAAGAGCCTGCTGCTGAGGTCACGGAAACCGCGGCGACGGAAACGACAACCGAAATTGCGGCTGCTGATGCAGTCGCAGCGACGAACTGAGGGTTAGAGTAATGACAACAATTACAGCAGATGGCCATATCGACGATCACGCACATGATGCGGATCACAAGCCGGCCTTTTTTCAGCGCTGGTTTATGTCGACCAACCACAAGGATATCGGCACGCTCTACCTGATCTTCGCGATTGTCGCGGGCATCATCGGCGGTGCAATCTCCGGTCTGATGCGGCTGGAGCTGGCTGAGCCCGGTATCCAGTATCTGCAGGCCTGGGCGAGTATTTCCAACGGCAGTGAAGCGTCGCTGGATCAGGCCTATCACCTCTGGAACGTTCTGATTACCGCGCACGGTCTGATCATGGTCTTCTTCATGGTCATGCCGGCGATGATCGGCGGCTTTGGCAACTGGTTCGTGCCGCTGATGATCGGCGCGCCGGACATGGCCTTCCCGCGGATGAACAATGTCAGTTTCTGGCTGCTTGTCCCCGCGCTGCTTCTGCTTCTGGGATCATCTTTCGTTCCCGGCGGTACGGGCAATGGTGCCGGCACCGGCTGGACCGTCTATGCGCCGCTCTCGACCAGCGGGTCGATCGGGCCTGCTGTGGATATGGCCATTCTGTCGCTCCATCTCGCGGGTGCTTCCTCGATTCTCGGAGCGATCAACTTCATTACCACCATCTTCAATATGCGCGCGCCGGGCATGACCCTGCACAAAATGCCGCTGTTTGTCTGGTCAGTTCTGGTTACCGCATTCCTGCTGCTTCTGTCTCTGCCAGTGCTGGCTGCAGCGATTACCATGCTGTTGACCGATCGTAACTTTGGCACGACTTTCTATGATGCTGCCGGTGGCGGTGATCCGGTGCTCTACCAGCATCTGTTCTGGTTCTTCGGACATCCCGAAGTCTACATCATGATCCTGCCCGGTTTCGGCATGATCAGCCACATCATCTCGACCTTCAGCCGCAAGCCTATCTTTGGCTATCTCGGCATGGCTTATGCGATGGTTGCCATTGGTGTTGTCGGCTTTGTGGTCTGGGCGCACCATATGTTCACCACCAGCATGTCGGTCAACGTGAAAATGTATTTCACCGCAGCCACCATGGTGATCGCGGTGCCGACCGGCATCAAGATCTTCTCGTGGATCGCGACCATGTGGGGCGGATCGATGACCTTCAAGACTCCCATGATATGGGCGCTTGGCTTCATCTTCATGTTCACCATCGGGGGCGTGACCGGAGTCGTGCTTGCCAATGGCGGTATCGATGACAACCTCCACGACACTTATTATGTGGTTGCCCACTTCCACTATGTGCTGTCGCTGGGTGCGGTCTTCTCGATCTTTGCCGGCTTCTACTACTGGTTCCCGAAAATGTCGGGCCGGATGTACAGCGAATTGCTGGGGCAGCTCCATTTCTGGATCTTCTTCATCGGCGTGAACATCCTGTTCTTCCCGCAGCACTTCCTCGGACAGCAAGGCATGCCACGTCGCTATGCCGACTATCCGGAGCAGTTTGCCTACTGGAACCAGATCAGCTCGATCGGCTATGCCGTGATGCTGGTCGGCGTGTTGATCTTCTTCGTGAACATCGCCTACGCCTTCGTGGCGGGCCGTCGCGTAGAAGGTAATTACTGGGGTGAAGGTGCAACGACGCTGGAATGGACCCTGTCCAGTCCTCCGCCATTCCACCAATTTGAAACCCTTCCCCAGATCAAGTGATCTGAGGACGAGTCGATAGCTTGGAACGAGAAATGACCACCGCGTCACACACGATACAAGGTCTGGCCAGCGCGAAGGATCTCTTCGCGCTGACCAAGCCGCGCGTGATGTCCCTGGTCATTTTTACCGCCTTGTGCGGATTGCTGGCGGCACCCGGAGACATTCATCCGGTCATTGCCTTTACCGCGATTCTGGCGATCAGCCTCGGGGCAGGGGCTTCGGCCGCGCTCAACCAATGGTATGAATCCGATATCGACGCGATCATGAAGCGGACCAGCCAGCGTCCGCTGCCCGCCGGCCGGATGGACCGGGAAACGGCGCTGCATTTCGGCATTGGCCTGTCGGTATTCTCGGTTCTGCTGATGGGTGTCGCGGTCAACTGGTTCAGCGCCATATTTCTTGCCTTTTCGATCTTCTTCTACGCTGTCGTCTACACCATCTGGCTGAAGCGTAGCACACCTCAGAATATCGTGATCGGCGGTGCCGCCGGGGCGTTCCCGCCGGCAATCGGCTGGGCTGCTGTGACCGGTGATGTCACGATGATGCCGTTCCTGCTGTTCGCGATCATTTTCTTTTGGACACCGCCGCATTTCTGGGCGCTCGCGCTGTTCATGAACAGCGACTATTCGAAAGCCGGCGTACCGATGATGCCGGTGGTCGCCGGTCGCCAGTCGACCCGCAAACAGATATTCGGTTACAGCCTGATATTGGCAGCGGTCGCGATCGCGCCTTTTGCCTTTGGTCTCGCCGGTGTCGTCTATGGTGCCGTAGCGATTGTGCTGAGCGGGATATTCTGTGCGCTTGCCTGGCGCGTGTGTCGCAGCAACACCACGCGGCCCGACGACATGGGCTCCGAAAAGCGCCTGTTCAAATTCTCGATTCTCTACCTGTTCGCGCTGTTCGCAGCGGTTGTTGCTGACCGGATAATCATGGCATGAGCGAAATCGATAGCGATAAAGCGCCGATGACCCCGGAAGAGCAGAAGGTCTATCAGGCCCGGCAAAAGCAACGGGCGATCATCATGGCCTGTCTGCTGCTGTTCATGGTGGTGCTATTTTATCTGATCACGATCGTAAAAATCGGATCCGGTTCCTGATGGCGACCATGCAAACTTCTCTTTCCGGCAGAAACCGGCGCAGCGCGATAATGGCGGGCCTGTTGGGGCTTGGCATGCTCGGGCTCGGCTTTGCTGCCGTGCCACTATATGAGGTTTTCTGCCGCGTCACCGGCTATGCGGGCACCACCCAGCGGGTCGGAGAAGAACAGGCTGCCACGGTTCAGGCCACCAGCAAGGTGATGTCGATCCGTTTCGATTCCAATGTCAATTCGGCGCTGCCCTGGTCGTTCAAGCCGGAGCAGGCGGTTGATCATGTCACCGTCGGTGCCCGCGACATGGCGATTTTTATCGCCACCAACAATAGCGACGAGCCGGTTGTCGGCACGGCGACATTCAATGTGACGCCGCTGCTGGCCGGTCAATATTTCAACAAGATCCAGTGTTTCTGTTTTAGCGAGCAATTGCTGAAGCCGGGCCAGACGATGCGGATGCCGGTCCTTTATTATGTCGATCCGGCGATACTGGACGATCCGGAAACAAAAGATATCAAGGAAATTACGCTTAGCTATACCTTTTATCGCTCCACCGACGAGCAGGCGCTGGACGCCGGTAAAGGCGATAGCTAAGAGAAATTTAAGTCAAGGTTAGGGAAATACTATGGCCGGTGCCAAAAATCATGATTATCACATATTGCCGCCAGACATCTGGCCGCTGTTTGGTTCTTTTGCCGCGTTTCTGATGGCAATTGGCGGCGTTCGCTGGATGCACGATTTGGCATTTGGCGCACTGATTTTCTATGTCGGCTGTGCCGCTATCGGCCTGACCTTCGTCAGCTGGTGGGGCAAAGTGATCAAGGAAGCTCATGCGGGCGACCACACACCGGTGGTCCAGCTCCACATGCGCTACGGGATGATCCTGTTCATTGCTTCGGAAGTCATGTTCTTCGTCGGCTGGTTCTGGGCATGGTTTGATTTCTCGCTTTTCCCTCAGCCGCTTGAAGTTGTTGATGGCGTGGTCACCAATTATATCGGACAGGATGGCGCTGCGGCCCTTCTGCAATGGCCGCCCAAGGGCGTCGAAGTGCTCAACGCTTTCGAACTGCCGTTGCTCAACACGATGATCCTGCTCTGCTCCGGTACGACCCTTACTTGGGCGCACCATTCGTTGATCCATGGTGATCGCAAAAGCATGATAACCGGCCTTTGGTTGACGATCATTCTGGGTGTTCTGTTCTCCAGCATTCAGGCTTATGAATATAGCGTTGCACCATTTCCGTTTGCCGGCCTCAACTACAGCTCGGCTTTCTATATGGCGACCGGGTTCCACGGCTTCCACGTTCTGGTCGGCACGATCTTTCTGATCGTCTGCCTGGTTCGGGCTTACAAGGGACACTTCACCCCGCAACAGCATTTCGGCTTTGAAGCGGCAGCCTGGTATTGGCATTTTGTCGATGTCGTCTGGTTGTTCCTGTTCATCGTTGTCTATGTCTGGGGCGGATGGGGCGCACCGGTTCACTAGGACAATATGTTGAACGATACCGAAAATGAAAAAGGGCAGCCGGATGTTCTTCCCGCTGCCCTTTTTGGCCTTTGCCCAAATTGCGGACAAAAGACGCTTTTTGCCAATGTAACAAAATTCTCGGATAAGTGCCGGTCCTGCGGGCTGGACTATAGCCAGTATAATGTCGGGGATGGGCCTGCCGCGTTTCTGACAATGATCATCGGCGCGATCGTTCTGGGGCTGGCGCTGGCGGTAGAGGCCAATTTCCATCCGCCCTTGTGGGTGCATATCCTGCTCTGGGTTCCATTGACCATCGTCGCTGTTGTCGGGTCGCTGAGAGTGTCGAAAGGGATTTTGCTGATTCTCGAACATCGCAATCAGGCCCGGGAAGGCAGCATCGAAGACCGCGACGGTCAATGACCAGACGGCTACCGATATTTGTCACGATTCTAGTACTGGCGGCTGTCGCCACCATGGTCGCCCTCGGTATTTGGCAGTTGCAGCGGGCGGCATGGAAAAACGGGTTGCTGGAAAGCTATGCCGAGGCGTCGGACCTGCCGGCCATTGCCTATCCTGCCGTACCGAATGCTGACGATGCGCCCTATTTTCGCAAATCCAGTGTCAATTGTCTTGAAGTGACCGGCTGGCGCTCGACCAGCGGGCGCAACGCCAACGGCCAATCCGGTTGGGCCCATATTGCCCATTGCCGCACCGCAGGGGCCGAAGGTCCGGGGGCACAGGTGGTTGTCGGCTGGTCATCGCGACCGGACAATCCGGATTGGGACGGCGGCATCGTTGAAGGCATTATCGCACCCGACAGCCAATATGTCATTCGTCTGGTAGCGAGCGAACCCGTGGCCGGACTGCAGAAAAGCCAGCCGCCGGCGCTGGAGGATATCCCGAACAATCACCTGTCTTACGCAGTGCAGTGGTTTCTCTTTGCCGGGATAGCGCTGGTCATTTTCGTGATTGCATTGCGGGGTCGCAACAAGGGCGTTGCCCAATCCGGCAACTTGTCCTAACCCGCTCGCCATCATGGACTATATTTCTACACGCGGCGCAGCGCCTGCATTGAATTTCGAACAAGTGACACTGGCCGGACTGGCTGGCGATGGCGGGCTCTATGTGCCACAATCATGGCCGTCTTTCAGCAGTGCCGAAATCGCCGACATGGCGGGCCTTTCCTATGTGGAATGCGCCGTCCGGGTAATGCAGCCTTTTGTCGGCGATGTGCTCAATGAAGCGGAACTGCGCGAGCTTTGCGAACAGGCTTATGGCCGGTTCGCTCATGCTGCGGTTACGCCGCTGGTCCAGCTCGACGGACGGCAGTGGTTACTGGAACTGTTCCACGGACCAACATTGGCGTTCAAGGATGTCGCCCTGCAAATGCTCGGCCTGCTGTTCGAGAAATTTCTTGCCCGCCAGGACAAGCATCTCACGGTGGTGGGCGCGACTTCCGGCGATACCGGATCGGCCGCGATCGATGCGCTCGCCGGGCGGGACAAGGTCGACATTTTCATGATCCATCCCGATGGCCGGATATCCGATGTCCAGCGTCGGCAGATGACCACGGTCCTTGCGCCGAATGTCTATAATATCGCGATCGACGGCAGCTTCGATGATGCCCAGGCGATGGTGAAGCGTATGTTTGCCGATCAGGAGGTCACGAGTCTTTTCTCGATCTCCGCCGTCAATTCGATCAACTGGGCGCGACTGATGGCGCAGGTCGTCTATTATTTCTATGCGGCCGTCCAATTGGGCGCACCGCATCGCAAGGTCGCATTCTCTGTCCCAACGGGCAATTTCGGCGATGTCTTTGCCGGCTATGTCGCGTCGCAAATGGGATTGCCGATCGAACGGCTGATCGTGGCGACCAACGTCAATGACATCCTCCACCGCGCGCTCAGCGCCGGAGACTATTCCACCGGGACCGTGACGCCGACGGCGGCACCGTCGATGGATATTCAGGTCAGCAGCAATTTCGAGCGCCTGTTGTTTGATCTCGAAGGCCGTGACGGCGGCAAGACGTCCGCGCGGATGGCGGCCTTTGAACAAAGTCACAATATGCAGCTTGATCCCGCCATGCGGGAAAAAGCGGCGTCCATTTTTACCAGTCACCGTGTCGATCCCGATGATATGTCGCTGGCGATGCGCTGGGCGCAGGATACGGCCGGTCACGTGATCGACCCGCATAGCGCCATCGGCCTTTCCGCAGCGCAACATGTCGATCTCGATCCATCGGTGCCGGTGGTGACGCTGGCAACCGCCCATCCGGCAAAATTCCCCGACGCGGTAGAACGGGCAACGGGCATTCGCCCGGCCTTGCCACGCCGCGTTGGTGATCTGTTCGACCGCGAAGAAAAATATACCAAGCTTCCGGGCGACTATGATTCGGTGAAGAAATTTATCATGTCCAACGCCACGCCATCCGATGGCTGAAACACGGCCAGCCCCGATATTGATGATCAGTGACCCGCGCAGCGATTATGCGCTGATCGATTCGGGCCATGGGCGGAAGCTGGAGCGTTACGGAAACTATCATTTCATCCGCCCGGAGCCACAGGCGATGTGGGCACCGGCCAATGATGACTGGCAGGCCGATGGTGAATTTATTCCGGCATCGGACGAGGATGGCGGCGGTCGCTGGCATCTGAAGTCCAATGTCCCGGAAGAGGGATGGCAGATGGACTGGGAAGAGGTGCGCTTTACCGCCCAATGCACGCCTTTCCGGCATCTCGCCTATTTCCCCGACATGGATCCGGTCTGGCGCTGGTTCCGTGGCAATCTGCAGGATGTTGAATCGCCACAGATGATGAATCTGTTCGGCTATACCGGCGTCGGTACGCTCGCGCTTTCTGCTGCGGGCGCCAATCTTGTGCATGTCGATGCGTCGAAGAAATCGGTGACTGCGGCGCGTGACAATGCGGCGCTGTCGGGCATGACTGAACGTCCGATCCGCTGGATCATCGATGACGCTGCCAAATTTGCCGCGCGGGAAGTCCGGCGCGAACGGCGCTATGACGCTATTCTGATGGACCCGCCAAAATATGGCCGCGGTCCGGATGGTGAAATCTGGCGGCTGGAAGAACATCTGGCCGGACTGGTCGAGAATTGCGGAAAGCTGCTCGACAAGGACAGCCGCTGCTTTTTCCTCACCGTCTATGCTGTGCGCATGTCGGCGCTCGCGCTCGGTTCGCTGCTCAACGAGAAACTGGCCCATCTCGGCGGTACCATCGAGGTCGGTGAACTGGCGGTTCGGGAAGAGGCGCGGGGGCTGCTTTTGCCGACCGCAATTTTTGCCCGCTGGTCCGCCTGACTTGCCATTTCCCCGCTAACATGGTCTGAGATTGCACATGACAGATACTTTGCTTTTGGAAGTCAACGATCTCGATGTTGACGTGCTCACAGGGATTTATTCCGAGGAAACCCATTTGCCGCAGCCCTTGCGCATCTCGATCGCGGCGGAGATGAAGGTTCAGGAACGTTACGAGGCGGACACACCGCTCGACCAGTCCAAAAATTACATGGACCTCAAACATGCCGCGACCGAGGCCCTGCCCGAAGGCGTCCATTTCAAGCTTATCGAAGCGGTGGCCGATCATATCATCGAAACGCTGTTCCTCCAGGACCAGAATATTCTTCGCGTCACGGTCAAGATCGTCAAGCTGCTGATCTCCGAAAAGGGTGAGCAAATTGGTATCACCCTGAGTCGGAGCCGACGATGACGGCGCCGCTCGCGCTGGTTACCGGCGGCGTGAAGCGGGTAGGGGCGGCGATCGCGGCCAGGCTGGCGAAGTCCGGCTACGCGCTCGCGCTGCACGGCAATAGCGATGCCATTCCCGAAGATGCGCTCGCCGGTACATTGCGCGAAACGGACTGCGACTGGCACGGGTTTCAAAAGGACTTCCTCGAGGAGGGGGCCGCCGAAGCGCTGATGGATCAGGTCGTTGCCCATTTCGGGCGCGCGCCGGACTTGCTGGTGAACAGCGCATCGATTTTCGGACAGGATGATGTCGAAACGCTCGGCGAAAAGGATATGGCGGACCATTTCCGGATCAATAATCAGGTTCCAGTGCTGCTGGCGACCGCGCTCCACCGGCACCATCCGGCAGCGAGCGAGCGGGCCTGCGTTGTCCATATTCTCGACCAGCGCATCCGCAATCCCAATCGCGATCAGCTAAGCTACACGCTTTCCAAACAGGCGCTCGCCGGTTCGGTGCGTTCGCTGGCGGTGGCCTGTGCCGACCGGTTGCGGGTCAATGGCGTCGCTCCGGGCCTGACGCTGACGGCCGGAGAATATGGCGAGGAGCAGCTAGCGAATATCCGGGGCATGATGCCGCTCGACCGGCTGCCCGCTCCCGATGATATTGCCGATGCAGTCCTCTATCTGGCTCGCGCCGGGGCGGTGACCGGACAGATCATTTATGTTGATGGCGGTGCCAATCTGAAAAGCTTCGACCGCGATTTCGTCCATCTCGGCAAGGACTGAATCTCCCGATACGCCCGAAAGGACAGGTTTGAACCGGTCCTGATCCAGCCCATAACTTACATATTCGAAGGCCGGTCATTCTTGCGACCGGAATAGATGAACATGTATTTTTGAAAGGCTTATCATGCGTATTTCCCCCAAAATGTTTCTCACCACCACCGTTGTCGTCGCTCTCGCGGCCTGCTCGACCGAAGCGCCAAAGGCTGCTGTCGATGAAGGTTCCGCCGATGCCATGATGGATTCTGCCGCGACCGCCGAACCCGGCACAATCGTCGATGTCGCGGTTGGCAATGAAGATTTCTCAACCCTGGTTGCGGCTGTGACTGCGGCGGACCTTGGCATGACATTGAGCAGTGAAGGACCCTTTACCGTTTTTGCCCCGACCAACGATGCTTTTGCCAAGGTCGATCAGGACACGCTGACGGCGCTTTTGACCCCTGAAAAGAAAGCCGACCTGACGGGGCTCCTGACCTATCATGTGGTCGCCGGCAAACTGACCGCGGCAGATGTCGTAAAGGCGATTACCGATGGCGGCGGAACCGCGACCCTCACCACCGTACAGGGTGCGGAACTGAAAGCCATGCTGGATGGTGATTCGGTCATTCTCGAAGATGCGGCAGGCGGAAAATCGACGGTGATCCTGACCGACGTCGAAGCATCCAACGGTGTGATTCACGCGATTGATACCGTGATCATGCCCGGATAGATTTCATCCCCCCGAACTAGGATGAATGGGAAAAGGTCTCGCTGTGGAGTGAGACCTTTTTTTTTAGGTATATTGAGGGTTTCTTTCTCGTGCACGGCGGCGTAGTTCGCGCCTACGAATTTCATCAATGTTTGCCCGCATAATGCGGGAAACAGTATGATTGCAAGAAAGGAAATTCATGTTTGAAGCCCCCAAAATTATTCTGGCATCGACCCTGTTGGCGATGCTGCCGGCCTGTTCTTCGGAACTGAGCAAAGAGGAACAGGAAATCCTCGACGCGCGTCTTGCCGATGAGACAAAGCCTACCAATATGATCGCGGTTTTGCAGGCCAATCCCGACCTGAGCACCGCGAGCACATTGGTCGGCTTGTCCGGAGTGGGCGCGGAATTGAGTGACGATGGTACTTTTACCGTTTTTGCGGCGACCAATGAGGCCTATAATAAACTCGATAGTGAATTGCTGAGCGGTCTGATGCACAGCGATAACAAGGACGAACTGGTAAAGGTCACGAAATTTGGACTGGTCGATGGTAGCATGACCGCTGCCGACATCAGCAAGGCGATCAAAGATGGCGGCGGCACCGCCAGCATTGCCACCCTGCAGGGCGGTATGATCAAGGCGACGATGGACGGCGACAAGATTGTCCTCGAAGACGGCGCTGGCAACAAGGCCAATATTGTCGAAGCGGATGTAGAAGCCACCAATGGAACGATCCATATCATCGACGCGGTGCTGATGCCCGAATAAGATGGGATATTGACCGATACAGAAGGCCTCGCAGATTGCGGGGCCTTTTTTGTTGCTACCGGCTCGGCTAACATCCCGTCAGCACAGAAGGAGCGAACCATGGCGCAATATTGGCTGATGAAATCGGAACCGGATGAATATGGCTGGGATGACCTGGTGGCCGAGGGCGAAGGCACCTGGGATGGCGTGAAGAACGCGCAGGCGTCGAACAATATGAAAGCCATGACAAAGGGCGATCAGGTGTTTTTCTATCACTCGCGGCAGGGACTGGAAGTGGTCGGCATCATGGAGGTCAGCGAAGAGGCTACGCCTGATGTTACCACCGACCCGGATCGTTGGGTGGTGGTCAAGGTGAAGCCGGTGCGGAAATTGGCCAAGCCGGTACCGCTGAAGGCGATGAAGCAGAATCCGAAGCTGAAGGATCTGGCGATCATCCGGCAATCACGGTTATCCGTCGCTCCTGTCAGCAAGAGCGAATGGGACGCGATTCTGGAGATGGCGGAAGCCTAGCCCTGCCATTCCCATTTGCTCCGGTCCGGCAGTCCTAGCCTGCCAATATTGTCGCTGCCGTCTCTTCGATCGTACCCGCCACCAGCAGCGGCGAACCGCCAACCATGCCGACCTTGGTCTGACCGTCGGCATCGGTGCGCAGCCAAGCGATATTGTCGACAACGACCATATAATTGCCGCCGTGTGATTCGAGTAAAACGAATTTCATAAAAATGTCTCCAGACCCTGCTGCTATGCGCCGCAAACCTCTTTTTTGGATTAACGGCGAATGCGATAGTCATGCGCGCTTTTCCCCGGCTCCATAGACGGTCAAAATAATTCCGGACCCTATGGTTAATAGATCATCACAACCGCCGTATATTGATACAAGCGCTCAAGCACCCTGCTTGGCGAGGAGAGATAATAGTCATGCTAGGAGCCATCAGAACCCTGATCGTCGACGATTCTTCAACATTGCGAGCAATGCTCGATGTGGTGATAAGCGACCATCGGGATTTTCGTCCACCAGAACATGCGGCTGACGCACTTCAGGCGATCGAAATTCTCGAGGAGCGATTGTTCGATCTGGTGTTGCTCGACATAAACATGCCCGGGATGGACGGGCTGCAATTGCTCGATCATATTGTTTCAAATGAACTTGCCCGGGTGATGATCGTTTCGGCGTCTTCGGTGCGCGGCTCCGAGATCAGGACCGATGCGCTTAAAAGAGGTGCCATCGCCTGTTTCGACAAGGCCAATTGCATTCGGGAAGCCGACAGGCTTGTGGAGCTTGTCCGCAAAATTGTGGCGGGGGATTATCAGGGGGCGTCCTGTTCAGAGAATATGGACATGGCCATGGGCCGGGTTGCGGAGCAGGCATAGCCGATATTGACGCAAAGCGGACGAGCATGGCTTGAGGCCATCCGGTTGCATTCGATTTTCGAAAACCGGGTATGATCTGGCTATTCTAGCGCTTTCTGAGTCCACTCACGGTCGCACCGGCAGCCGTCAAAAATTCCACGTCGGTTTTCAGATGCAGCAAGCGCAGTCCCTTCCGCTGCATCGCTTCGGTCAACACGGGCGCGAATTCATCCGTGTTTTCCACGGTTGCGCTCCATCCGCCATAGGCCTCTGCCAGCTTTGCAAAGTCCGGATTTTTGAGCGAGGTCGCCGATAGCCGCGCCGGATATTCGCGTTCCTGGTGGAGGCGGATGGTGCCAAAGCTGCCATTGTCGATGACCAGCACCAGCAGGTTCGCGTCATATTGGATTGCGGTGGCCAGTTCCTGGCCGTTCATCATGAAATCACCGTCGCCCGCGATCACCACCGATACGCGCTCGGGGAAGCGCAGGGCCGCTGCGACCGAGGCGGGGACGCCATAGCCCATAGCGCCGCTGGTCGGGGCAAGCTGGCTGGGGAAATTGCCATATTTCCAGTAGCGGTGCCACCAGCCGGAAAAATTGCCGGCGCCGTTGCAGATGATCGCATCGGCGGGAAGCTGCTCCTGCATCGCGGCGACGCACAGGCCGAGGTCGAGTTTGGCGGTCGTCGGTTGCGGGCTGGACCATGCGAGATATTCGTCATGGGCCGCTTTGCCCGCATCAAAGGAGAGCAGATCATCTTCCCACAGCGCGACCTGTTCGGCAAATTCGTCCATTTCTGCGCAGATCGGCAGGTCGGTGCGATAGACATGATTGAGTTCGTCGGGATCGGGGTGGACGTGGACCAATATCTGGTCGGGATGATCGGGGGTGATCAGACTATAACCATCGGTGGTCGCCTCGCCGAGCCGCGCGCCGACCGCGAGTACCAGATCCGCGTCCCTGATCCGCTGGGTCAGCCTGGGATTGGGGCCATAGCCGAGATTGCCGGCATAGACCGGGCTCTCGTTCGGGAAATTATCCTGCCGCCGGAACGCCACCGCTACCGGCAGACCGATGCGCTCGGCATATTGGGCGAAATAATGCTGCGCCTTGGCGCTCCAGCCGGCACCGCCGATGATCGCGATCGGATCGGTGGCATCGCGCAGCATGTCAGTGAGCGTGGTCATTGCGTCGGGGCAGAGCGGCTGGGCCGGGGCGATGACCTTGGGCCGGTCGAGTGCCTCCACGGTGTCGCGGAGCATGTCTTCGGGCAGGGCCAGCACGACGGGGCCGGGACGACCCGAACTGGCTGTATCAAAAGCGCGGGCGATATATTCGGGAATTCTTGCGGCATTGTCGATCCGCGCGGCCCATTTGGCCAGCGGGGTAAACATCGCGGTGAAATCGACTTCCTGAAAGCCTTCGCGGTCGCGGTCGTCGCGCGCGACGTCGCCGACAAACAGGATCATCGGCGTCGAGTCCTGCATCGCGGTATGGACACCGATACTGGCATTGGTCGCGCCGGGGCCGCGGGTGACGAAGGCGATGCCGGGCGCGCCGGTCATCTTGCCATCGGCCTCGGCCATGAAGGCGGCGCTGCCGTCCTGACGGGTGGAGACGGTCTGGATCGTGCCGCAGTCGTGGAGGGCGTCGAGGACGGAGAGGAAGCTTTCGCCGGGGACAGTGAAAATGCGGTCGGTGCCCTGGATGACCAGCTGATCGACCAAAATCTGCGCGCCGGTGCGTTTCGTCATGTTTCTCTCTCCTTGCTCACCCGCCCTTCTCCCGTGAGGGAGAAGGATATGAAGCCTTGGCAGCTTTGCTGTCTAGGCGAAGTTGGATGAGGGTGTTCTGCCCTCGAGATATTGTACACCCTCACCCCGCTATGACTAGGCACCAAGTTGCCAAGTCGTCGCAACCCTCTCCCTGACGGGAGAGGGGTTTCAAGCCTGATGGATCGCCTTGGTGATCATATAGGCTTTCAGCCCGTCCGGTCCGTCTTCCGATCCGTGGCCGCTTTCCTTGACCCCGCCAAAGGGCGCATCACCGGGGCTGACGGTGAGATTGTTGATTGCCACCATCCCGGCCTCGATCTTGTCACCCACGATATTGGCGGTGCGAAGGCTTTCGGTGAAGGCATAAGCAGCGAGGCCGAGCGGCAGGCGGTTGGCCTGTTCAATCGCTTCCTCGAGTGTATCGAAGGGCCGCATCACCGCGACCGGGCCGAACGGTTCCTCGTTCATGATATTGGCGTCGAGCGGGACGTGGGACAGCACCGTGGGATCAAAGAAAAATCCCTTGTCGCCACGCCGTTCGCCGCCGAGCCGGACGTCGGCCCCTCTGGTCCGGGCATCATCGATCATCGCACCCACCGCGCTCGGCCGGCGCGGATTGGCGAGCGGGCCCATGTCGACCGAGTCAAAACCATCGCCGACGCTGATCTTCTGCGCGCGTTCTGTGAAGGCTTTTTCAAACCGGTCATAAATGCCCGACTGGACATAGAATCGGGTCGGCGAGACGCAGACCTGACCGGCGTTGCGGAATTTGCCGGTGACCACCAGATCAAGCGTTTTTTCCAGATCGCAGTCATCAAAGACCAGCACCGGCGCGTGACCGCCCAGTTCCATCGTGGTGCGCTTCATGCCCTCGGCAGCGAGCTTCATCAGATGTTTGCCGACCGGAACCGATCCGGTGAAGCTGATCTTGCGGATCACCGGCGAGGCGATGAGGTGGCTCGAAACTTCTGCCGGATCGCCAAAGACGACCTGTGCGACGCCCGAGGGCAGGCCTGCATCGAGGAGGCAGCGGATCATTTCGATCGGGCTTGCCGGGGTTTCTTCCGCCGGCTTGAGAATGATCGAGCAGCCTGCGGCAATCGCCGGGGCGAGCTTGCGGACCGGCGTGAACACCGGGAAATTCCAGGGGCTGAACGCCGCTACCGGTCCGACAGGCTGATATTTCACGAAACTGTTCTGGCCGGCCGGGCGTACCAATACGCGGCCATAGCAACGCTTGGCTTACTCGGCCATGATATCGAAATGGCTGGCGGAAGCGGTGACCTCGCCAATGGCCTGGGCCAGCGGCTTGCCTTGCTCGTAGGTCATCAGGCGGCCGATTTCCGGCGCCCGTTCGCGCATCAGATCGGCGGCCGTGTGGAGGATCGCGGCGCGGTCGGCCACAGGCGTGTCGCGCCAGATCGGGAAAGCGCGTTCTGCGGCGCTCAGGGCCCTGTCGAGGTCGG
>CAJQNR010000065.1 GCA_905479715.1 uncultured Sphingorhabdus sp. | reverse complement strand
ATTGATCTCGACGGCATGAAAGGGTGGCTTGACCAGAGCGCCAAGCGTTGCTGCGGCACCTTCACGAGACCGGTCGCCGTAGAAACGGTCATAGTCCGTCTTGCCGCGATCAAAATCCTGATCGTCCAACGTGTCCGCCATGTTGTTGAAACGGCTGACCGTGGTTGGCAGGTTGCGCGCGTCTACGCCGATTTTCTCCGCGAGCGCTTCCAAACTGTTGGCGACTGCCACCCATGACGGTAGCGGGTCGCCCGGCATGACAGAAGCCAGCGGATAGCGTTCGCGATATTGCGAATCGAAGATCAGATAGGCAGGCAGATTGGAATAATCATAGGTCGCCGGATCGAAGGCGTGAAAGGCCCCGGCCAGCGCCGAGTAGTTCGCCGCTTCGTTGCAGAATCTCTTGCCATCGCGGTTGACCAATATGCCGTGTGGCAGGGTCCGCTCGATCAGCACCGGTATGTTGCGGACCTCGCCGCTTTGCCATTGCGCTTCGGCTATCGCGAGGGTTGGCACCCACCAGGCGCTGGTCATATTGCCGAGGCCCGCGCCCGCTGCCATCGCCATTTTCAGGCCATCGCCGCGATTGGTCGGCGGCGAGGCAGGTGCTTCGAGCGGCCCGCGCAGGAAAGCATGTTTCAGCGCATCGTTCCATTCAAAGCCGCCGGTGGCCAATATCACGCCCTGCCGAGCGGTGATCGCTTCTTGCTTTCCGCCGCGTTCGACAATCGCGCCGGTCACCCGGGCATGTTGGACCGATAGCCGGTAGCCACCGCATCCCAGCACGGGCTCAATAGCGCGATCCAGACAGGCCTTGAGCAGCCGGCCAACCAGAGCCTGTCCCCAGCCGCGCAAATCCTCGGCGCCGCGTCTTTGCAATTCTTCCGGATCAACCACGCCGCTGCCGCCGCCTAGCGGTGTTTCGCGCAGCATCATTCTGGGAGCCGGGCCATGGTCGAACACCCGGTCTTTCCATTCCCCGAGCGTCTTGAAGTCGAACAGTTCATTGTCGAGCGAGCGGCCACCCGCTTTCGCGCCGGGGCGCTCCTCGTAATAATCCGGATAATCCGGCATCATCGTCAGATTGATCGCATCGATATCGGTCAGGAAGGACAGCATGGGGCCGGCTTCGGTGACAAAGGCCTCGAGCACGTCTTCGTCCATTTCTCCATGATCGAGCGACAGGAAATAGGCCAGAGCCTCTGCAGCACTGTCTTCCTTGCCCTGCGCGGCCATCTGGTCATGATCGGGCAGCCAGACAACGCCGCCGGATATCGCCGCGGTCCCGCCAAGCCGATCCTGCTTTTCGATCAGCCGGACCGAGGCGCCGGATTCATACGCGGCCAGTGCAGCGGTGAGGCCCGCCGCGCCCGCGCCTATGATCAGAATATCTGTCTCGCTGTCGACTATTGAACCTCTCCCAGCCATCGAACCGGGATCGGGTCTACGGCCTTGCGCAGACGGCCACAAATCGCACTTTGAATAGCGCTGCTATTTTCAGGCGGCGACGGTCCCGGGCTGAACCGGTGCCGGCAGGCCTGTTTCCTCCAGACAATTGGCCCGCAGCGTTTCGATATCGGGGCCAAAGTTGAACGGGCCGTCGGTCTCGACGACATTCGCGGCCATCTCGGCGCGCAGGCTTTCGGTGGCCGGTTCATCGACGCTGCCGTCTTCGGCAATGACCACGCCATAGTCGCGCGCGCCCTTCACCGTCACCAGTCCCTGACGGATTTCCAGCGCGACCAGTTCGGGATCGCGTTCCAGCGGGTTGCCCCAGCCGCCGCCGCCCCAGGTGATGAAGTGGAGCAGATCGCCTTCGCGGACTTCGATGCCGTCCTGCTTGTTGCCGACAACTTCTTTCGTGCCGTCGGCGCGTTCCAGTATCTTGGTCGCCCGGTCACCCGGCTGGCCGCCATTGACGCCCCATGGATAGGTGAACCAGCGGTCGTCATGAATTGCGACGGTTCCCGGCTCGAGAAAGCGGTAGGTCATATGGATGCCATTGCCGCCGCGGAACAGGCCGGCGCCGCCGCTGTCGGGCTTGGCTTCATAGCGCTCGATCCGAAGCGGGAAATATTTCTCGAGAAACTCGTTGGGGACATTGGTGAAGCCGGGCCAGAGTGAATGGCCATCCGGACCATCGCCAAAGGGCCGACCGGGAATGCCGCCAAAGCCGATCTGGAACAGCTGGAACCATTCGCCGTCCTTGTCGAAACCGGAATACATCAGATGCGGGCTGGACGAGAAGCCGGCACCGTTGAGGAATTCCGGCTGACGCTGGCCGAGCAGGCCGCCCAGGATATCAAAAATCCGGCCGAGCGCATGTGTCCGGCCAGCCAGCGCAGCGGGATATTTCGGTTTGAGCAGTGAGCCTTCCGGAATACGCACATCGACCAGATCATAGAAGCCGTCGTTGAACAGGATCTGCGGATCGAAGACCATGATCATGTAGATGCCGAAGAACATCTTGAACATATTCTCGTTGAGGAAGAAGTTGATCGAGCTCGGCGCCTGCGGGTCGGTGCCTTCGAAATCGAGAATCACCTTGCCGCCCTCGCGCCACATCTTGCAGCTGATCTTGTAGGGGCCGAAACCGACGCCGTCGTCGCAGATATAGTCGCTGAAGCTGACCGGTTCCTCGCCAATGCTGGTTTCGATCAGATGTTTCATCGCGCGATGGTTGCGGGCCAGCAGCAGATCGGTGGCGCTGGCAAATTCATCCTCGCCAAAACGACCGCATATTTCATCAACCCGGCGGGCGGCCACCCGGCAGGATGCGATCAGCGCGTTGAGATCGGCGGCACACCAGTCCGGCTTGCGGCTCTGGTGCAGGACGACCTTGACCATCTCCTCGTTATAGACACCCTTCTGGTAGATTTTTACCGGCGGAATCCGGACGCCTTCCTCGAACACGCTCTTGCTGTCGATCGGGATCGAGCCGGCAACCTTGCCGCCAATGTCCGACTGGTGACCGAACATAGCGGTCCAGGCGACCAGCCTGCCGCCGCGATAGACCGGCAGCAATACCAGCCAGTCATTATTGTGGCTGACCGCGCCGTCGCAGCTGTAGGGATCGCTGAGGAAGATCATGTCGCCTTCCTCGATCGTGCCCGGATAGGAGCGCAGGAATCCGTCGATGAAGCTGCCGAACTGGCCGACCACCATTTTGCCGGCGCGGTCGGCGATCAGGGGAAAGGCGTCGCCCTGTTCGCGGATGCCGGGCGACATGGCGGTGCGCACCAATGTGGCATCCATCTCGATGCGGGCGTTGCGCAGGGCGTTTTCCATGATGTCCAGCGTCACCGGATCGACATCGACCTTGTTGAACGGAGCTTTGTTGGTTTCGATAATCTGTGCGGGCATATCAGGCTCCTTCCACCAGGTTGATGATAAGATTGCCATGATCGTCAACCAGCGCCTCGCAGCCGCTGTGGATCAATGTGGTCGAATCCATTTCGGTGACAATGGCAGGCCCCGGGATGCGATTGCCGGCCTTCAGCAGGGCGCGATCGTAGATTATGGCGTCCTGCATCCTGCCATCCATATAGAGCTGGTGATCGCGGGTTTTGGCTTCCGCCGGATCGGGGCCCGCTTTCTCGATTACCGGCGGGGCGACGTCGGCGGTCTTGCCGAGCGCGACCGCACGGACATTGACGATTTCGTGCGGTGTCTCTTCCAGATTGAAGGTGAACAATCGTTCGTGCTCGGTGTCGAACCGGGCAATCAGGCTTTCCAGCGAAAGACCTTCCGGTTCGACCGACAGCGGAATTTCAAAAGCCTGCCCGGCGTAGCGAATATCGATTTCGTAAAGCAGTTCAATATCTTCCGGCACAACACCCTCGTCCTGTAGCTCTTGTTGTACCTGTGCGCCGAGGCTGCCTAGATAGACGGTAAGTTCATCGTCGCTGGTATTTTGTACCATCTCGTTGAAGCTGCGCTGGGTTTCGACGCGCTGGCGAGTCGTCGCATCACCATAAGCGCAAAGCACACCGGGTGCCGGCGGTATGATGACCGGCCAGCTGTTCATCAGCTTGCCCATTGCATTGGCATGAAGCGGACCGGCACCGCCAAAGCCCATCAGGGCAAAATCGCGCGGGTCATAGCCTTGCTGGACCGAAACCAGCCGGAGCGCACCGAACATATTCTCGTTGACGATATCGATAATGCCCGCGGCTGCGTCCATCAGGTCGATGCCAAGGGCATCCGCTATGGTCTGCACCGCTTTCTGCGCGCCTTCGCGGTCGAGCTTGAAGCTTCCGCCGAGCAGGGATTCGGGGAGATAACCGAGCACGACATTGGCGTCGGTCACCGTCGGCAGCTCGCCGCCCTTGCCGTAGGCCACCGGTCCGGGCTTGGCGCCCGCGCTTTCCGGTCCGACCCGCAGAGCCTTGGTCAGTTCGGGAACAAAGGCGATGGATCCGCCGCCCGCTCCCACGGTTTTGACATCAATCGAAGAGGCGCGCACATTGAGGTCGCCGACCGATGTTTCCCGCTGGAGCCGTGCCGCACCATTTTCGATCAGCGCGACATCGGTCGATGTGCCGCCCATATCGAGGGTCAGCACATTTTTGACCTTGGCACTTTTTGCCACCCAGACCGCGCCTGCAACGCCGCCGGCCGGCCCTGACATCAGCAGGTTGACCGGCGCCTCTGCGCTTTTCTCGGCGGACATCAATCCGCCATCCGAGCGCAGCAGGTTGAGCTTCGCCTTGGTGCCCCACGCCTTCAGCTCTTTTTCGAGATTGCCGACATAGCGGGCCACCGCGGGGCGTACCGCGCTATTGGCAACGGTGGTGAGCGTGCGTTCATATTCCTGCATCTCGGGCAAGATGTCCGACGAGATCGAAATCGGGATATCGGGGAAAACCTCTGCACAAATGGCCGCGACGGCCTTTTCATGACGACCATCGACATAGCTGTTCATCAGACAGATGGTGAGCGCCTCAATCTCTTCGTTCGCTTTCAAGCGTTCCAGTCGGGCACGCATTTCCGGCTCATTGAGTTCGCGGACGGTGTTTCCCTTGGCATCCATTCGCTCGGGTGCTTCAATCGTCCGCTCCAGCGCCGCCATCGGTTCCGGCTTTGGCCAGATGATCCAGGCAGCGAGACCGCCGGGCACAAGGCTGCGGGCAATTTGCATGATGTGACGATAGCCTTCGGTGACGACCAGCCCGACCTTTGCGATCTTCTTTTCGAGCACCGCATTGGTCGCGACCGTCGTGCCGTGCAGGAACAGATCGATTTCTTCCGGGGTGATATTCTGGCGCTCGCAAAGCCCCCTTGCGCCATGGATGACAGCCTGTGAGGGGTCATCGGGAGTCGATGGCACCTTGTCCCGGAACGTCTGCCCGGTGGCTTCGTCAATCAGCAGCAGATCGGTAAAAGTTCCGCCGACGTCGACACCCAATCGATACCCCATATTTCACTCTTTCTGTTGTAACACTGTCATTCAGGCTTCCGCCCTCGCAACGAGAGACGGCAGCGGACGGCCGAGCACACCCTCGAACCATTGGTTGGTGGCAATGGCCTTGCGCAGGTCGAGATCATGTTCGACGCCGGAGCGGTCGAGCAGATTGACCAGATCTTCGGTCGCGATATTGCCGGTGGCATTGGGCGCAAAAGGGCAGCCCCCAAGGCCACCAAGACTGGAATCGAGCGTCTGTACGCCTGCCTGAACCGCAGCCCAGGCATTGGCGATCCCGGTGTTGCGGGTGTCATGAAAATGTGCGCGCATCTTTATATGATCGGGGAGTATTTCCCGGAGCCGTCCGAAAAGGTCGGTAACCTGGGCCGGCACGCCGACCCCGATCGTATCGGCAAGTGCGATTTCGAGCGGATCTTCGGCCGCCATTTCTTCCGCAATATGGAATATGGTTTCCGGCTTGACCGCGCCTTCGAAGGGACAGCCGAAGGCCGCGGAGATGGTGACCTGCGCTTTCAGCCCCTCGGCCTTGGCAAAGCGGATCATCTCGCGATTTTCCTTGATGCCCTGTTCGATCGTCTGGCCCTGATTCTTCTGTCCAAACGTATCGCTTGCGACCACGACACATCCGGCTTCATCTATGCCGCGCTTGTTGCCTTCCCGCGTGGCGAGGCCGCGCAGCACGCCGCGCTTGTTCAGGCACAGGCCGATATAGGAAACATCATCACGGTCGGGGAGGCCAGCGATAACCGCCTCGGCATCGGCCATTTGCGGAACGCGCCCGGGATGGACAAAGCTGGCGACCTCGATGCGCTTCGTCCCGGCATCAAGCATGCGCGTTATTAGACCCAGCTTGTCCGCTGTGGAAACGACCTCGGATTCATTCTGCAGGCCGTCGCGGGGACCGACTTCCAGAATATCGATAAAGGCTGGAGTTTTCTGCACCATTAAATTTGTATACAATTATGATCCTCCTTTGTATAGAAGAAAGGATGATGCGGGAGTATTTTTTATGACGCAAGGGGCGTTGGCAGGATTACGGCTGATCGAGATGGGTCAGTTGATCGCGGGACCGTTCTGCGGCCAGTTAATGGGCGATCATGGCGCAGAAGTGATCAAGATCGAACCACCCAAAGTCGGCGATGCGATGCGCAGTTGGGGGCAGGGAATACCGCTCTGGTTCTCGGTCGTTGGCCGCAACAAAAAGTCGATTACGCTCAATTTGCGCGAAAAAGAAGGTCAGGATATCGTCAAGAAACTAGTCGAAAAGTCTGACTTTCTGCTCGAAAATTTTCGCGCCGGGACGATGGAAAAATGGGGCCTTGATTACGAAACCCTGAGCGCCATAAACAAGGGCCTGATCATGATCCGCGTTTCCGGCTATGGCCAGACTGGCCCTTATTCACACCGCGCCGGCTATGGCAGTATTGGCGAAGCAATGGGCGGCATGCGCTATATCATGGGCGAGCCCGACCGGCCGCCGAGCCGCGCGGGGCTTTCTATCGGCGACTCACTGGCCGCAACCTATGCCTGTCTTGGCGGGCTGATGGCGCTTGAGCATCGTCACAAGACCGGCGAAGGCCAGGTGGTCGATTCGGCCATATATGAAGCGGTACTGGCCAATATGGAATCGACGGTCGCGGAATATACGGTGGCCGGCCATATCCGGGAGCGAACCGGTTCCATCCTTCCCAAAATCGCGCCATCGAACGTCTATCCGACGAGGGATGGCAGCGTGTTGATCGGCGCCAATCAGGATAGCGTGTGGAAACGGATGTCGGCGATGATGGGACGTCCCGAACTGGGCGAAGATCCGCGCTATGCTACCCATGTCGCGCGCGGCGAGCATCAAGCCGAACTTGATGAGCTGATCGCCGAATGGAGCAAGACCATCTCAAGCAAGAAACTGCTCGAGATGTGCGAGGAGCACGGTGTTCCGGCGGGTAATGTCTATCGGGCGCCGGAAATGCTGGAGGATCCCCATTTCAAGGCGCGTGAGGCATTGGTGGAAATGGATCATCCCCAATATGAGCATTTCGTGATGCAGAATGTCGCACCCAAATTATCCAAAACGCCCGGGCATATCGACAGCGTTGGTCCTGACCTGGGCGCGCATAATGAAGCGATTTATGGCGAATTGCTGGGTATGGATAGCGCGAAAATGGCGGATTTGCAGGATCGCGGTATCATCTGAGCCTCAGTCGTCGATCGTGGTGCCGGTCGCGCTTTTGAAGCTGTGGAACGCGCGCCGGATATGGCTGGTCATGACCGCGCGTGCCCAGCTTTTATCTTTGGCGGCAAAGGCGGCGATCAGCTCTTCATGATCTGCACTGGATTGCATGAGATCGACTTGTGAAAATTGATTGGCCGTCCGGCGAAGCACGGGCTGTTCAATCAGTGCCGGCAATAATTTGCTGAGGCGCGCCGATTGGGCGCGTTCCAGGATCAGGTCATGAAACTGCCGGTTGGTATTCAGAAACGTTGCTATATCGGGTGTTATCCCGCTGACGGCCCGGGTCAGCAGATCGTTGATATCCCGCAACTGATCAAGGCTGTTTGTGTCCATCCTCTGCGCGGCGCGCTCGGCGGCGTGGGACTCCAGCATCGCCCGCAACGTGAACATTTCGTCGATTTCGTCATTGGACCAGTCGGCAACGGAGAGCCGTTTGGAAGCGCTTCGCACCAACAGCAACTCGTTTTCCAGCCGCTGGACCGCATCGCGCACCGGTGTGCGCGACACTCCGCAAATCTCGGACAGCCTCTCTTCGGTCAATTGCATGCCCGGGTGGGCTTCGCCGGACAAAATGAAGCTGCGGATCTTTCTATAGGCGATATCGGAAGCACGGCTCATCCTTGGGCTATTGGCGCAATAAAAGGCGTTGGGCAAGTCCTGA
>CAJQNR010000064.1 GCA_905479715.1 uncultured Sphingorhabdus sp. | reverse complement strand
ACGCCATTTCGGATGGGCCTGGACAAATCCTATGGCCTGTTCGAGATGGGACTGGCTGGCGTCGCTGTCGCCGCGCGCATCCATCGGCTGCAGCAACAGATTGGCAAAGGCCCAGCCTTCCATCTCCTGCCAATTGCTGTCATTTTGCGGCCAGACCAGTTTCAGCTCGTCTCCCGAGCGCTGAACGGTCTCGCTTTGCGCTTTCGGGCTGATGCATATCCAGTCGATCGTGCGCGGCACCGCAAGCGTCCCGTTCGATTCGATGGCGATGAAAAATCCCTCGGCGTGGAGGGCATCGATCAGAATCTGGTCGACCTGAAGCATCGGTTCGCCACCGGTTAGAACCACGAATCGGGAGTCCCTGTCGCCGCCCCATGTCTCCGCTGCGGCACGGGCAAGTTCAGCCGCCGTATCAAAACGTCCGCCGCCATCTCCGTCCATGCCGATGAAATCGGTATCGCAAAACTGGCAGATGGCCGTGGCGCGATCCCGTTCCCGTCCGGACCAGAGATTGCATCCGGCAAAGCGGACAAAGACCGCGCGTCGACCGGCGTGCACACCTTCGCCCTGCAGCGTCAGAAATATCTCCTTAACCGCGTAGCTCATGGCGTGACATATCGCGTCGAATCGACAATTCCAGCTTCCTCAAAACCCTTTTGCCGCAATCGGCAGCTGTCACACAGGCCGCAAGCCAGACCCGCAGGGGACGGGTCATAGCAGGACCAGCTCCAGGCCGGATCAAGATCAAGCCGGATCGCTTCCCGGGCGATATCGGCCTTGGTCATATGCTGGAGCGGTGTCCGGATATGGAAGTCCCTGCCCTCGTCACCAGCCTTGGTAGCCAAATCAGCCAGTCGTTCGAAACCCTCGATAAATTCTGGCCGGCAATCCGGGTAGCCCGAATAATCCAGCGCATTCACACCGATGAATATGTCACGCGCGTCTCTTGCTTCCGCCAGACCGAGGGTCAGCGACAGAAAGATCAGATTGCGCGCAGGCACATAGGTCACCGGAATGTCGTCCCCGACGCCGTCCTTTGGCACATCAATATCGGCGGTCAGTGCCGACCCGCCAAAGCGGCTGAGATCAAGCGGCAAGATGATATGCTCGTCGACATTCAGCCGCGCGCCAATTTTCTGGGCCGATTGCAGTTCGATTTTGTGCCGCTGGTTATAATCTACCGTCAGCGCAATCAGCCGATAGCCCTGCTCCGCCGCGATTGCCGCGGAAACCATCGAGTCCAGTCCACCGGACAATAATATGATTGCTGTTTTTGATTCGGAAGTCATAACGCGCTCCGCTAATCGCCTTGCCCACGCGGCGCAAGTTTTGCGCGCAATTTGCGATTAACAGGAGCCCGTGCGACGACCTTCCATGGAGAAGGAAAAGGGCGCGTTGTTGCGGATTCCTTGCGAGTGAATCTGCACCAACGTGCTGGATTCATACTTGATTTCGGTCACACCATGACCGGCGCTGCCACATTTGTAGCTTACCCGCAGCTTCTTTGGACTATTTTCGATCACGTAGCGCTTGCAGGTCATGTTGCTGTGCTGGATCTGCAGCAGCATTTCGGGATTTCCCAGACATATTTTTTTCCCGGCCTCGGAAGACCCCCGTTCTTTCAATGTCCATTCACCCTGTGCAAGCCCGTCCAGCAAGGTCAAACGGGGTGTTTGTGCGGGTGCAGCCATCGCAAATCCGGACAGGATTGCGGCAGATACACTGATGGTCTTGATCAGTTTCATGCCTTTCATCGATCTTCTCCGTGCGGTTGGGTGGGTTAATGGTCTGCGCCAATATCGGCGTTAGATATCAATTACGGCAATTATTGTTTCGAATTGCGGCAAACGATAGGAATTATTCGACAAATTTTACAAATTTCATCGCGTTGCCACGAACGTCAGTTGTTCAGGCTGGCAGCCGTAATTATGAACTTCTTGCTGCAAAAGGCGCAATCTATGCCGATATTGCCCTCTTCATCGACCATGTCTTTCTTATCTTCTTTCGGAAAACGTGCAATTACGTCCCGGATATGGTCTTCATTACACCGGCATCCCTTAACGCACGGTTTACCGCTCAAAACCCTCACTTCGTCGCTCTCGCTGAACAGACGCCATAGAATCTCTTCGAGCGGCAATGCGCTGGAGGTAAGCTCAGCTGGCTGAACACTCCCGCTCATGATCTCGACATGCTCCCATTCGGGATGATCAAGCCGGACATGGATCCGGTCCCGTCCTTCCTCGCCATCGGGCAGATGTTGCACCAGCAATCCACCGGCAACAACCTTGCCGTCGGTCTCGTCAATCGCGACCCGGATCAGCGTCGGTATCTGCTCGGACTGGAAGAAATAATTCTGCACGGCTTCGGCAAGACTGGCCCCTTCCAGCGGGACAATACCCTGATTGCGGCCACGCGGCGCGGGCTGGTCAAAGGTGATCGCGAGATAGCCTTTGCCAAACAGTGCCATCAGGCTGGGTTCTACCGGCTGGGACGCCAGTCGCTCGCGGTCAAAATCCACATAGCCGCGCAAGGCACCGTCTTTATAGTCGCAAGCGAGAAGGTTGATCACCCCGACCTCGGTTTGCGCCTGCAATGTCAATTGGGAGTCTTCGTCCTTCAGCAACGCCCCCAACATGGCTGTCAGGCACACCGCCTCTGTCAGGACGTTGCGGATAACCAGCGGATAATCGTGCGCCGCCAATATGTCATCGATGACGGGGCCAAGCCGGACAACCCGTCCCCGACAATTTTTGGCGGGGATCGCAAAGGACAATATATTGTCGGTCGGCTTTGTTTCCGCCATCAAATCTGACCGAAACACCAGCGAAGCACGGATTTCTGCGCATGGATGCGGTTTTCCGCCTCATCCCAGACCACCGACTGCGGACCGTCGATCACCGAAGGCATGACTTCCTCGCCGCGATGGGCTGGCAGGCAGTGAAGGAACAAGGCGTCCTTCTTTGCTTGCTCCATCATCACGTCATTGACCTGATAGGGCATCATCGCAGCCAGTTTGTTGTGGACATGCTCCTGCCCCATCGACACCCAGGTGTCCGCCACGACAACGTCCGCATTGGCCACCGCCTCATTTTCATCACGATATATCGTAATATTGGATCCAGCGGCCTGCGCCTTCTCGATGAAGCTCGGGTCGGGATCATAGCCCTGCGGGCAGCCGATCCGGACGTTATATTTCATCAGGCCCGCGCCTTCGACAATGCTGTTGAGCACATTATTGCCGTCACCCAGCCAGGCAATCTCCAGTCCCGGCAGCGCTTTTCCATGCTCGACCAAAGTCAGCAGATCGGCGACAATCTGGCAGGGGTGCGAAAGATCGGTGAGGCCGTTGATCACCGGCACACTGGCGTTGTCCGCCATATCCTCGATTTTCGCATGATCATCGGTGCGGATCATGATCGCATCACACATCCGCGACAGGACCTTGGCGGTATCCGCCACGGTTTCCCCGCGCCCCAATTGCATCGAGCCGCTATCCATCACGATACTCGATCCGCCCAGCTGACGAATCGCAATATCAAAGGAGACACGGGTCCGGGTGCTGCTCTTTTCAAAAATCATCGCCAGGACATGATCGGCCAGCGGCTTGTCGGCATCCGGCTTGCCTTTTGGCCAGCCAGCACGTGCGGCCTTGCGGTCAATCGCATCAGCAATCATCGCGGCAACCGCATCGCCACCGGCATCGGAAAGATTAAGAAAATTTCTGCTCATGATTCTGGTGCCTCATAGTCAGCCGCCCCGGCGGACAGTTTTTCGATGAATGTCGCAATATGGCTGTCGTCAATATTCAGGGGCGGTAGCACCCGCAATGTATTGTCGCCGGCGGCCACGGTCAGAAGGCCATGATTGTCGCGAAGATGGGCGACGAAGGAACGCGTTTCCTGCGTCATCATGATGCCGAGCATCAACCCCTTGCCCCGCACGCCGAGGAACAGATCGGGATAATTGCCGATAAACTGCTCGATCGCCGCGCGCAGCTTTTCGCCGGTCGACCGGACATTTTCCAGGAACTCGTCATTGGCGACCACATCCCAGACCGCATTGCCTGCCGCCATCGCCAGCGGGTTGCCGCCATAGGTCGAGCCGTGGGTGCCAATCACCATGCCGCGCGCCGCTTCTTCGGTCGCCAGACAGGCGCCCAAGGGAAAGCCGCCACCAATGCCTTTGGCCGTGGCGATAATATCGGGCGTAACGCCATAAAGCTCGTGCGCATACAGCGCGCCGGTGCGGGCAACGCCACATTGCACTTCGTCGAGCACCAGCAGGATGCCGTGCTCGTCGGCCAGTTCGCGCAGGCCGGTCATGAATTCCTGCGAAGCGGGACGCACGCCGCCTTCGCCCTGGATCGGCTCGACCATGAAGGCGGCGGTCTTGTCGCTGATAGCCGCTTTGGCCCCTTCCAGATCGTCAAAGTCGACATATTTGAATCCGGCGAGCAAGGGCGAGAAGCCGTGATGCATTTTTTCCTGATTGGAAGCGGAGATGGTCGCCATCGTCCGGCCGTGGAAGGCATTTTTAAACGTGATAATCTCATACCGGTCGCTGCCTGCCGATTGATGATAGGCGCGGGCCGCCTTGATCGCACATTCCACCGCTTCGGCGCCGCTGTTGGTAAAGAAAGCGGTGTCGGCAAAGGTTGTATCAACCAGACGCTGCGCAAATTTTTCACCCTGCGGGCTGCCGTAAAGGTTCGAGACGTGCATCAGTGTCGCCGCCTGGT
>CAJQNR010000063.1 GCA_905479715.1 uncultured Sphingorhabdus sp. | reverse complement strand
GTGGGAAAGGAGCCCTGCCAGGAGACTGGCGGGGCTTTTTTTTGGGAGATATGGGGCAGATGGCAAATTTGGGGAACGGCGGCTATCCTGAGTTTATCGAAGGAATTTGGGGATTTGGGCAGCGCGGCTCGCGCGATTGCTGGCGATCGTCGCTGTTATTTGCAGCCACCCTCCTTTGCAGTCGGGATTTTTGCAGGAAAACATCCCCAGGATGATTACTCTTTCCGAAAAAATGGTGCCGAATATCCGACTCGAACGGATGACCTACCGCTTACAAGGCGGTTGCTCTACCAGCTGAGCTAATTCGGCGCTGGTTCAGTGGCCTTAGCCAATAACGAGCGCTCTTTGCTTCAAAAAACGCCAAAGGTCCAGCCCTCTTTTTGCGCGATTTCATCGGTCAGGGCGGGCGGGTGCCACAGCGCGCGATTGGCTGCAACCTGCTTCATCCAGGCGGCGGTGATCAGAGCATCGGTGCTGTGGTCGTCATAGCGCCGCAGTCTGGCGGGCAGGGGCGTGTTTAGCTCGGTCAGGGCTTGTTCCAGGCCCGCGCGATCCCGGACCTTGCTGCGTCCTTTTGGCAGGCCTGCGGCGAGAGCGGCAACGGTTGTATATATCTCGACGATGACGGGGCCGGATCCGGGCACAGGGTCAAATGGCCAGACCGGTATCGCGCTATCCAGCTGTTTCAGCAGCCGCATGCCGGTGAGGCTCGATTTACCGACTTGGGCCGCACCGACCAGATTGAAGCAGCTGGCACTATTGGCCTGTCCAGTTTCCCGCTGGTAGCGCTCGACCGCGCGCAAGCGTCCGGTGCCGCCGGTAAACAGGTCGCCGATAACACCGCGACCATGCCGAAAATGGCGGTTCACTTGCTCATGTTCGAGAAAGCTGGTGACATTGAGATGGGGGTCATTCCGGGAGATCAGATCGATTTGGCGCCACAGGGCCTTTGCATTGTCGGGACTCTCGTTCCACTCGGGAAAATAGCTGCCGTGATCGAAAAAGGGCAATGCCATCGAGAGATCAAAGCCGATCAGCATATCCCGCTGTGTGTCGGCAAGATTCAGCAGCCAGTCCAGAACATCGGCCCGCGACCAGCGCGGCTCGGGTGATATCAGGGCAGGGGGGCCTTCCGGGCCGATAACGGCGACCGCAATGCCATCGGGACGCTCGATTCTGGCACCCGACCAGTCTATGCAGGCAAAATGGGAGAAGCTACGCACCGCAGAACCCTAGCGGATCGTCTCGGCAAAAGAAAAGGGCGAGTCCAGTGGACCCGCCCTTGTTTTCCAAATTATCGGCGAGAGCCTATTTCTTGGCAGCCGGTTTGCGTACCGCAGGCTTGCGTGCGGACGGTTTGCGGGCCGCAGGCGCCTTAGGCTTTGGCGGGTTGTTGCGCAGGTCCTCAAGAACCTTGCCGGCCACATCGCGTCCACCCCAGCCAAAGGCCAGTGCCGCGGCGGCAGCGCCGCCAATCACCAGCGCGGTAAAGGCTGTCTGCACAATCTCTTCGCCAACACCCATGAACTGCAAGCCCATGAAGGTGAACAAGATGATCGTGGCGTAGCGGATGATTGTTGCCGCCATGCTGCCTTCGTCTGCAGCGCTCATCACGCGCGCGAGCAGATTGGCGATCAGGAAGCCGGCCATGATCACCACACCGCCGAATATTACCCGGCCACCGAGTTCTAGAACCTGATCCAATATCTGGGTGAGTTCCGGAAACCCGAGCAAGCGCGTCGCTGCGATTGCAAAGAAGAGCATGATGCCAATTTGGGCAATCCGCGCCAATATGGATGTCAGCGATGTTTTCTCTGGCAATATTCCGATAGCCGCAACCGACTGATCGACACCCAGGCCAGGCAGGATATCCTTGATAATCTGAACGACAAACTTGCTGATCAGATAACCGAGACCCAGGGTGATCGCTGCCGAGAAAATAGCGGGCAGTGATTGGAAGATGGTCCGCAGCATCTCGCTGGCCGGTCCCGAAATCGACTCGATATCAAGAATATCAAGGGCGAAAATCGCGACAAAAATAACGGTCAAGGCATAGACAATCGAACCAATCGTCGAGGAAATCTGGCTGTTTCCGGTTGCTGTATCAATGCCTCCGCGGTTCGCCCATTTGTCGAAGTCGAAGGTTTGCAGGGCCGTTACCACCAGATCGCGCAATATATCGGCGATTTTGAGACCAACGAAGAAGACAACCACCGCCATTACGATGCCGGGCAATGCCTGCATTACGGTGTTGAGCAGGCCTTCGATCGGCTGCACGACGCCGCTAAGGCCGAAGACCGTCAGAATGGCAATTAAACCAAAAAGCCAGATCAATAGGCTGGCGATTTTGCCCAGCGATTGACCCAGTGATGCGCCGGATCCGGTATCGCGTTGCAGGAAGCTGATATTGTCGACCAGTTTTGCAAAGGCCCATTTGGCGGCTTTCGCTAAAAACCAAGTGATAATAAGAATGATGACCGCAAGGCCGATCTTTTGTCCTATTTCTATGGCAAGCTCCGTATCCAGAG
Source organism: uncultured Sphingorhabdus sp. (assembly GCA_905479715.1). Taxonomy (GTDB): domain Bacteria; phylum Pseudomonadota; class Alphaproteobacteria; order Sphingomonadales; family Sphingomonadaceae; genus Parasphingorhabdus. The sequence goes on along the minus strand of CAJQNR010000063.1, from coordinate 16,577 downwards.
CATAATTGCCTATTCGCATACCGTCCATGTAGTTTCCCCTATCTTGCATTCACTTCACAACAGGCTGATTAGCACATTTCCGAAGAAATAGACAGAAATCAATCAGGGGAATGGAATTTGGGGGCGTAAAAACTCGTAAAGATCAAGAACTTGTCTTCATCTCGACGACAACTCTGCCGATTGCCTCGCACTTTTCGAGCACCGAAAGCGCTTTTATTGCATCCATCAGAGCGAAAGAATGAGAAATATATGGTTGCATTATGCCCTGAGCTGCCAATTCTGCGAGCGCAGTACTTTGGCGTTTAGCCATTTCTGGATCTCGGCGTGGGCTTTCACCGGCACGGACGCCAATCAGGCTGTAGGTCTTGATCATGACATGATTGGCAGGAAAAGACGGAATGGTGCCGCTGGCAAAGCCGATGATGAGATATCGGCCGTTCCAGGCAATCGCGCGGGTAGCCGTCAGGGCGAGATCACCGCCGACGGGATCGAAAACGACGTCCACTCCCTTGCCATCGGTCAACGCCTTCACCTTCGCCGCCAGTTCCTCGTCGGCAGGATCCAGGACATGATCAGCGCCTGCCTGGCGGATAATGTCCCGCTTGGCCTCCGTGGAACCAGTACCGATAACCATTGCGCCAATATGCCTTGCCATCTTGACCGCTGCCATCCCTACACCGCCGCTTGCGCCGAGAATGAGGACGCTCTCCGCCGGTTGCAGATGACCGCGCTCGACCAGGCCATGCCAGGCGGTCGACGCGGCGGCTTGCCAGCAGGCGCCTTCGCGGAAGGAAAGCGCCGGGGGGAGGGGAGTGACGGCGGCCTCGCTGACGATCCACTGTTCTGCCAGCGCGCCACCCTTGCCGCCGGCCATCACCCGATCGCCGGGTTGGACGCTTTGGACGTCGGGTGCGACCTCGATCACTATTCCGGCGGCTTCCAGCCCGGGTACAAAGGGGGGATCGGGACGAAATTGATATTTGCCCTCGGTCATCAGCAGGTCGGGAAAGTTCAGTCCCGCCGCATGGACCTCTATCCGGATTTCTCCGGATTTCAGCGGCGCGACCTGCTGTTCCGTGATCTCGATCGATGACGGGCCAGTAAGGGCCGTGCAAACGGCTGCGCGATATGTTGCAGTCATCCTTTTACGCCTCCCACGACATCTTTGGTGAAGGTTTCGATATCGAAGCTATTGTCGCCGGTGTCATAGCCGCGGCGAACAATCACAAGGTCAAGCGAGGGGATGATCACCAGATATTGTCCACGGTTGCCAAAACCTGCGAACGTATCCTTGGGAATTCCTTCAGATTGGTTCATCAGCCAGAATGTCGCGCCATAGCCGAAATTGCGACCTTCGGGCTGCGGCCCCGATGGTGTGCTGACATATTCGCGCCAGTTTTCAGGAAGCAGGCGTTCTCCGTCCCAAATACCGTTGTTGAGATAAAGCTGGCCCAGCCGACCGAGGTCGCGGGCTGTCGTCCAGACCTGGCTGGAGAGGATATAATTGTCCTGCCAGTCGGTTTCCACATAGGTTCGGGTCATGCCGAGCTTCTGGAAAAAGGCATAGGGATCAAAATCATGCTGCTCGGGCAAATCGTTTCCCTGCTTTTGCTTCCGGTCCCGATGCTGTGCGCGAGCGGCATGCACGGCAAGCAGCGTATCATTATTGGCGTAGCGATATCTTGAACCCGGCGCGTAGAGCAAGGGCCAGGCAGTCGCCCGCTCGGTCACGCTTGCACCGCCCATATAAAGCGGATCGGTGCGATTGCCGGCGGTGTCGCTGACCAGCCCGCTGCTCATACGCATCAAATTGTCGATGGTCAGTAATGCACGGGGATCCCCGAATTTTTGCCATTCGGGGATCTGTACCGGCGCATTGAGGTCGACCATTTTCTGCTGGACAGAATGACCAATCAGCGTTCCGGCAAGGGATTTCGCCACCGACCATGTTCGTTGTGCTGTGTGGAGATCATGGCCCTGCTTGTATTTTTCCGTCTGGATCTTTCCATCTTTGATCACCAGCAGGGCGCTGGTTTTTCCGCCATAGATATCGGGTTGAAAGGCCCGCTCGGCGATATTTTTCAATTTGGGTGATGGAGCAACGGCATTTTGGTCGCCCATTGGCCATGGCTGGTCATCAACAAAATGGCGCTCGATGACCGGAGCCCCGATTTTAAGGCCACCGAAGCCGATCGGCATGGATGTGCATCCGCTCTTGCGGTTCCAGATAGCAACCCGAGGGGGCGCGTCATCGGCAAAGCGAACGCGGACTTGTCGCTCTGACTCGTCAATTTCCTCTGCCAGCGTCGGGACAATATTGGCAATCCGATCATAGATGCCGGTCAATTCATCGGCTTTGATGTCAGCCAGTGATTTTCCGCCATTCCACAGGCCCGAACAGATGAATTGCGCTTTATAGCCAGCGGCCAGAGCGCGATCATAGCGGGTTGTTTCGTCCTCTTGGGCGAAAGCGCTATGTGAAAACAACGCGCCCAAGATATAGATGCTAGCCAGTTTTTTCAGCACGCAATTTCTCCCAATAGTCCAGCCGTTCGCGAATTTTATGCTCAAATCCCCGATCTACAGGCTGGTAGAAATGCTGTGGTTGCATTTCTTCCGGCCAGTAATTGTCCCCCGAAAAACCGTCATCACTTTCATGATCATAGCTATAGCCTGCGCCATAGCCGATTTCCTTCATCAGCTTGGTCGGGGCGTTCAAAATATTCTGGGGCGGCATCAGCGATCCGGTGTCTTTTGCAGATTTCCAAGCGGCCTTCTGGGCTTTATAGGCAGCGTTGGATTTGGGAGCTGTCGCGCAATAGAGGCAGGCCTGGACAATTGCCAGTTCGCCTTCCGGGCTGCCGAGAAATTCAAATGCCTGTTTCGCGGCAAGGGCCTGCACCAGCGCTTGCGGATCGGCCATGCCGATATCTTCGCTGGCAAAGCGTACGATCCTGCGCAGAAGAAAAAGCGGCTGTTCCCCCGCAACCAGCATCCTCGCCAGATAATATAGCGCGGCCTGCGGGTCCGAACCTCTCATCGCTTTGTGAAGCGCCGAGATCAGATTATAATGACCCTCGCGATCCTTGTCATAGACGGCCATCCGGCGATGCAGGACCTTCGCCAACTGGGGCGGGTCGAGCGGATCCTTAATGTCCAGCGAAAACAGGGTTTCTGCCTGATTGAGCAGAAACCGGCCGTCGCCATCGGCGCTGGCGATCAATGCTTCTCTGGCATCCACGGAGAGCGGGAGCGGTTTCCCTTCCAGCCTTTCCGCTTTTTCAAGAAGCAGGCCGAGCGCGGCGGCATCGAGCCGGTTGAGGATAAGCACCTGGGCGCGGCTGAGCAGCGCGGCGTTGAGTTCGAAGGACGGGTTTTCGGTTGTAGCACCGACCAGCACCACTGTTCCCCGCTCGACATAGGGCAGAAAACTGTCCTGCTGCGACCGATTGAAGCGATGAATTTCGTCGACGAAGAGCAAGGTCGCCTTGCCGGACTGAAACCGCATTTCGGCTTCGGCGAAGACTTTCTTCAGTTCCGCGACCCCGGAAAAAACCGCCGATATTGCCTTGAAATGCAATTCTGTCTGATCGGCCAGCAACCGGGCGAGACTGGTCTTCCCGGTACCCGGCGGTCCCCAAAGAATGATCGAGGACAGTCGTCCCGCAGCGATCATCCGGCCAATAGTGCCTTCAGCGCCGACCAGATGGTCCTGCCCGACGATGTCGGTCAACAGGCGCGGGCGCAACCTGTCGGCCAGCGGCGCATCGGGCGTGTTGTCCAATGCGCTGTGCTGATCCTTTTTATCGTCGAACAGGCCTTGCATGGTCAGCGGACGGCGGCCTGCTTGATCGGACCATGACCGGCCTGCCGCTGACGCACCAGCCGGATATAGGTTTGCGCGACGGCATTGTTGATCTGGTCCCAGCTATATTCTTCCGCGCGTTTTTCTCCGGCCGAACCATGGGCGCTGCGCAGGTCAATATTCTCGCAATAGAGTTGCAGCGCATCTGCAAATTCGCGAATCGCGCCGGGTCTGATGAGCTTGCCGGAATCGTTGTTCTTCACCAGGCTCTGGCTGCCGGTGGCCTTTGCGGCGACGACCGGTAGCCCGCAGGCCATTGCTTCGAGGGTGACATTGCCAAAAGTCTCGGTAACCGAAGGGTTGAACAACATGTCCATGCTGGCAACCGCGCGGCCAAGATCGCTGCCTTGCTGGAATCCGGCAAAAATGGCACCGGAAATTCTTTCTTCAAACCATTGCTGGGCCGGCCCTTCGCCGATGACGACTATTCTATGCTTCACCTTGCGGCGTTTGAGTTCGTCAATTGTGTCGGAAAAGACATCGAGACCCTTTTCCATCACCAGCCGTCCGAGAAAGCCGATGACGGGTTCATCGTCCGCGATGCCGAAGGACTGGCGCCATGCCATGTCGCGATGGCTGGAATTGAATATCTCACGGTCGACGCCACGCGACCAGATGCCGACATCATAGTTCATCCGCTGGTCGCGCAGGACCTGGGCCATCGATTCGGACAGTGCCACCAGCGCATCGCAGCGGCGATAGAGTCGGCGCAAAATTGCCTCGATCACCGGTTCCAGAAAAGCGAGATTATAATAGCGGGGATAGGTTTCAAAACGGGTATGAACGGAAGCGAGGACGGGAATATCCTGACGGCGCGCCCAGGCCACCATCTTGTGGCCGACGCGGTCGGGGCTGGAAATCTGCATGATATTGGGGTTGAACTGCTCGAGATCCTTGCGCACATCGCTGGAAATACGGGTCGGAAAGCGATATTCACCGCGTCCGGGAAAGGCAACGGACGGTACGCTGATCAGATCGCCGGTAGGTTCAAATGCTGGCGTGTCAGTGGTTGGCGAATAGACCCGAACGGTTGCTCCCTGACGCAGCAGATAGTCTACCAGCCGATTGAGAGCCTGATTGGCACCATCGCGTACAAAATTATAATTGCCGCTATACAGGGCAATGCGAAGGTCACTGATTTCCATAGCCGCCTTCAAGCATAGTCAGGGGAGAATTGCCAATATGAACTTGCTCGGCTAGCAAGCAGTGATGATCAGGACCCGGCTTGCACATTTGTTGATTGGCACTCCCAAAGCCTTTGGCGAAAAAGGAGAAGCTAGCGCAATTGCAAAAGATACGGTGGATTATCCGCTCATGCTGGGCTTTGACGGATTGGCGGGCAATCAGGTTGCCGACCCGGTGCATCATGGCGGACCCGACAAAGCCGTGCACCTTTATCCGGTCGAGCATTATGCCTTCTGGCAAGAAAAATATCCTGATGTGGCCGTGCTGAATCAGCCCGGTGCGTTTGGAGAAAATTTCAGTTGCTCGGGAATGACCGAGAATGAACTTTGTCTGGGTGATGTTTTTCGGGTGGGAGAAGCGTTGATCGAATGCAGTCATGCCCGCCAGCCCTGCTGGAAGCTCAATCACAGACTGGGCAAGCCGGATGTCCTGAAAACCGTGGTTAAAAGCAGAAGGTCCGGCAGCTATTTTCGTGTCCTCGAGGAAGGCCAGGTGAAAGCGGGAGACGTTCTGGTACAGCAGGCACGACCTTTCCCCGAATGGCCGTTGGACCGCCTGTTCGGGATGATTGTCGGTGGCCAGCACAAGGGGCAGGGCGCAGAGCTAATGGCGTTATCGAAAAACCCGGTACTCGGTAGCACCTGGCGGATGCGGGCAGAACAGCTGGCGGGCAGTTGAAGCCTTTAGCGTTCGGCCTGCTGCGCTGGATGCAATCGTAATTTGGTCACGCGACGATCATCGGCTTCGGTAATTTCCAAGATCCAGCCGCTGGGGTGTTCCAGCCTTTCGCCGACCGCAGGAATATGGCCTGCCAGCACGAAGCACAGGCCGCCAATTGTATCGACATCCTCGTCAATTTCTTCGAGCGCCGGATCGATGGTTTTTCCGACATCATCCAGTTCCGCTCTGGCATCCGCTTCCCAAATGCCATTGTCCAGCTTGACCAGCATCGGTACTGGTTCTTCATCATGTTCGTCTTCAATCTCGCCGGTGATTTCCTCGACAATATCCTCGATTGTGACGAGGCCTTCGGTGCCGTTATATTCGTCAAAAATGATCGCCAGATGGGTGCGAGTGGCCCGCATCTCCGCTAGCAAATCCAGTACGCCCATCGATTCCGGGACAAAGCGGGGCTGCCGAAGAAATGGCGTTATATCATCGGGATATTTGTCACCCTTCGCGACGATTGCGAAGATGTCCTTGATGTGGATCATGCCGATAATATTGTCGAGATTCTCGCGATAGACCGGAATCCGGCTGTGTCCGTGCTCGGAGAAAATATCGACAAAGTCGCTGAACGGCGCGTTCACGTCGATGGCGATCATGTCGGCACGCGGCACGGCAATATCATCGACCCGGTTTTCGCTGAAATGCAGCATGTTGCGCAGCATTTCCAGTTCGAGAGACGATACATCCTCTCGTCCGTTGGGATCGGATTCGGCATCGCTTTCGTGATCGTCGATGACTTCTTCGATCTGCGCGCGCAGACTATTATCTTCGGTGTTTCCGAATAGCAGAGCCTTCAGGCTCCGCCACATTCGCCCGGGTTCGTCATCTTCCTTGGATTGGCCGTTGCTGCGCAACACGCCCGTTCCACTTTCCTTTTCTGCGTCACTCATAGTATTTTTTTATTACCTGCTTTACGTCTGTTCTGCGTAGGGATTGGCGATGCCCAATGTTGCCAGCGCCTTGATTTCGCAATTTTCCATCAGTCCTGCATCTATCTCATTCTCGTGGTCATAGCCTAGCAAATGCAGAGACCCGTGGACAATCAAATGTGTGATATGGTCGGAAAAGGAAATCTCTTTGGCGGCGGCCTCGTCACGACAAGTCTCGTAGGCCAGGATGATATCCCCGAGCAGGGCCTCTCCATCGTCGGTATTGGCCAACGCTTCGAACAGGTCTGGCTGAATCTGCGGAAAGGACAGGACGTTGGTTGGCTTGTCCTTGCCGCGATAGGCCTTGTTGAGCGCCTGAACCTCGGTGTTGTCGGACAGTTTGACGCTCAGCTCCATATCGAAATTCCGGGATAGGAATCCGGCATGGGAGGATGCGGCGATGCCAGCCCTTGCCGCGCGCGCTGCCAGGTCCGGCCAATCCTGTTCATTTCCCCATTCGGGAGACGCAATAAGTTCAATCTGCAGCATCTTTGCCTTCATAGGCTTCGACGATTTTCCCGACCAGAGGATGGCGGACGACATCGCTGGCGCCAAATTCGACCATGCTGACTCGCTCGATATCCTTCAGTTTGGATACGGCATCGGCAAGTCCTGAGACGGCTTCTCTTGGAAGATCGACCTGTTTGGGATCGCCGCAAATGACCATCCGGCTGTTCATGCCAAAGCGGGTCAGAAACATCTTCATCTGTGCCGCGGTAGTGTTTTGGGCTTCGTCAAGAATGACAAAGGCATCGGACAGCGTCCGTCCGCGCATGAAGGCAATCGGCGCAATCTCTATTTCGCCGCTCTCGATGCGCCTTTCCACCTGTTCGGCAGGAAGGGTGTCATACAGGGCGTCGTAAAGCGGACGCAGGAACGGATCGACCTTTTCCTTTAGATCGCCGGGCAAAAAACCGATTTTTTCGCCTGCCTCGACCGCAGGGCGCGAAAGAATGAGCCGGTCGACGGAGCCGGCAACGAGTTGGGAAACCGCTTGTGCCACCGCGAGATAGGTTTTGCCGGTCCCGGCGGGGCCGAGGGCAAAAATCATATCGTCGCGGGCGAGGGCTTCCATATAATGAGCTTGCCGCACAGACCGCGGGAAAATGGTCTTCTTGCGCGTCCGGATCATCACTTTCGGCGCGTCCGCTACGTCATTTTTCGTTGAGTTGTCCGCTTTGGCTTTGCCGGTTGATCCGGATTGCTTTGCCGTTTTGGCAACGCGGGGATCGGCGGCCATGGCGATAATCGCTTCGACCGCTCCGGCATCGATTTCCTGACCCTGTTCCAGTCGATTATATATTCCGTTGAGCACCGCGCCTGCCTGCGCAACGGCTTCTTCCTCACCCTCGATTTTCAATTTGGTGCCGCGCGCGGCGATATAGACACCGAGACGGTTCTCGATCGCCACGATATTCCGGTCATATTCCCCGAAGAGATCGCCCAGAATCTGCGGATCTTCAAATTCGAGATCCAGTTTGACGATATTGCTGGCCGCGCCGGCCTTTGTTTTTTGGACCATCAGGCGGCCATTCTTTCTTTTATCTCGCCGGTGAGGCTGTTGGGGCCGGCCCGGGTTACTTCCACCTCGACCATATCGCCGATTTGCAGATCGGGCGAGATAATATGCAGCGATTGCAGCCACGGGGTTTTGCCGATCAGCTGGCCATCGAGCTTGCCTTGCCGTTCGAGCAGGATGTCGGTGGTCCGGCCGACCGTCTGCTGATTAAATGCATATTGCTGCTCGTTCAGCAATGCCTGCAAACGTTGTAACCGTTCGTCCATCACTTCGGGCGCTATCTGGTCCTCCATCGCAGCGGCGGGCGTGCCGGGGCGAGGAGAATATTTGAAGGAAAAGGCCTGCGAATAATTTGCATCGCGGACAATCTGCAATGTGTCTTCGAAATCCTGATCGCTTTCACCCGGAAAACCGACAATGAAATCACCCGACAGCGCCATATCCGGGCGTATCTTGCGCATCTGGTCGAGAATATCGAGATAGCTTTGCACGCTATGCGAGCGGTTCATTGCCTTCAGGATACGGTCGCTGCCCGACTGGACGGGCAAATGGAGGAAGGGCATAAGCTTGGCGACGTCGCCATGGGCGGCGATCAGACCCTCGGTCATGTCATTGGGGTGGCTTGTCATATAGCGAATGCGCTGCAGTCCGGAAATCCTGTCGAGTGCCCGGATCAGGCCATCGAGGCCCTGATGACGTCCCTTGTCGTCTTCACCGGTCCAGGCGTTGACATTCTGGCCAAGCAGCGTGATTTCGCGCGCACCGCCGTCGACCAGCGCCTTCGCTTCGTTGATCAGGTCAATCCATGGGCGGGAGATTTCTGCACCGCGGGTATAGGGAACCACGCAATAGGTGCAAAATTTGTCGCATCCTTCCTGAACCGTCAGAAATGCGGTTGGCCGCGCCTGCTTGCCGCGTGATGGCAAGATGTCGAATTTGGAGATGGCGGGCATATCCGTGTCGAGCGCCTTCTTCCCCGATTTCGCAGTTTCCATGAGTTCCGGCAGCCGGTGGTAGGCCTGCGGCCCGACAACAATATCGACACTGGGCGCGCGACGGGAGATTTCCTTCCCCTCTGCCTGGGCAACACATCCGGCGACCGCGATCATCGGGCTGGTTCCGTCTTTTCTGCGTAACCGCCCGATATCGGAATAGACCTTGTCGACCGCCTTCTCGCGGATATGGCAGGTGTTGAGCACGACCAGATCGGCGTCTTCGCCATTTTCGGCGGCGCTCATGCCCTGATCGACGAGCAATTCGGACATGCGCTCGCCGTCATACACATTCATCTGGCAACCAAAGGACTTGATATGGAATTTTTTGGGATCGGCTGAGGTCATAGCCCGTGCCTATACAATGGGTTTACCGCCCAGGGAAGCTGAAAGCGGTTCGGCAATCCGTCGCCGGGCCTCCGCTGCAATATCCTTCCTTGAGGAATAATGATCGGGATCGAAGGGCTCGAGAAAATTGACTTCAACCAGAAAGCTGCTGCGGCGGGTGAGCAGTCTCCATGCGTTTGACGGAGCGCTTTCCTCGCCGGTCCAGCTGACTTCCATGGCGTTTTCGCCATAGTTGAGAAATATCGGCTGCACCAATATGCCCGGCGGCGGTGGCTCCAGTACTTTCAGCAGGGGGGCCTTGAAGGGAAGCAGCATAGAGCCGTCAGTGGTCGTGCCTTCGGGGAAAATCGTGATCGCCCATGTTTCTTCGAGCGCGTCGCGCAACTGGTTGATTTGTTGCGCGATGCCCATGCGGTTCGATCGCGAGACAAAGACCGTGTCATTGAGCCGGCATAGCCAGCCAATGATCGGCCATTTTCCGATTTCTTCCTTGGAAACAAAAGCGGTGCCGCTATGTCCGCCAAGTATCGCGATATCCACCCAGGACAAATGGTTGGAAATGAAGAAGACGTCCCGCCTGATCGGGGTGCCGACAATATTGACCCGCGCACCGCAAGCAAAGGCCGCGATTTTGAGAAAGGTCCGGGGCCACGGGTTGGGCAGGCGCAAGACGCGCCAGATATAGTAGAAAGGTACGCAGAATATCAAAGCGGTGACCAGCAGGGCCAACCGCAGAACGAATCTCAAATATCCCATTGGCGATGTTCCGTCCCACAGCCGATAGGCCGTTCGCCGGGTGCCGTAAGGCCGTGCCTCGGGATCGGGTTGGCGCACGTTATTTTTTTCTGGCGAGCGATACGCCATATAGCTCCATGCGATGATCAACCAGACGATAGCCTAGTTTTTCCGCAATCTGTTTTTGCAGCGCTTCGAGCTCCGGATCGACAAATTCGATAACTTTGCCGGTTTCAACATCAATAAGATGATCATGGTGTGATTCGGGGACGGCTTCATAGCGGGCACGACCATCGCCAAAATCGTGACGGTCCAAAATACCGGCCTCTTCAAACAGGCGAACCGTCCGGTAGACTGTGGCTATTGAAATACGGGAATCCACGGCTGCTGCCCGTTCATGCAGTGTCTCGACGTCCGGATGGTCCTCGGCATCAGAAATGACACGCGCAATGACACGGCGCTGGTCGGTTATCCGCAATCCTTTTTCTGCACAGAGTGCTTCAAGATCAATTTTTTGTGGCATGAACCTTTTTCATTGTCGTTAGTGAGGACTCTATGCTTTGCGCAGAATATTGCAAAGCGAAAATTGCGGCAATAATGCCGCAATTCTCTACACGCCAGACAATAGTGATGCGATCTACTTCTTGGAGCCCTTTTTCTTGCCGAGGCCGATAGCCTTGGCCAGTTGCCGGCGCTTTTCAGCATAATTGGGTGCAACCATGGGGTAATCATTGGGCAGTCCCCATTTGGCGCGATAATCTTCCGGCGTCATGCCATAGTGGGTCATCAGGTGGCGTTTCAGCATCTTGAGCTTTTTGCCATCTTCCAAGCAGACGATATAATCCGGTTTGATCGATGATTTGATGGGAACTGCAGGATCCGGGCGGGCTTGTTCGGCGGCTTTGCCTGACAGTCCGGCGAGAGCACCATGAACACTGCTGATGATAAGCGGTAAATCTGATACCGCAACGCTGTTGTTGCTGACATGTGCAGCAACGATGTCTGAAGTAAGCGTAATTAGAGTCTCGTTCAGAGCGATTTCTTCCTCTGTCATAATATTTTACCTTTTTTGCGACCATTATTATTATATTGCAATTATTGCGTGGCGTTATTTACACGATCCAACGTAAGCTGCAACAGTCAAACTGGCCAGATCATTACACTTTTGTTTAATCGTTGAGTGAGGTCTTGTAAGTGGTCGCGTTGAATTTTTCTTTATTCGGACCAGTATAATAGTCCTTGCGCAATCCAATCTTGCGGAATCCAAATTTTTCATAGAGTTTGGCCGCTGGATTATCGGTCCGCATTTCCAGAAAAACAGCAGAGACCTGGTCTTTGCGCGCGACCCGGAACATATGATCGAGGAGTAGATATCCAACGCCCTGGCTTTGGTATTCCGGTGAAACCGCGATCATGAGAAGTTCTTCTTCGTCGGCTGCCTGCCGGCTGATCACAAAACCGCAGATCGAATCCGTCTTTCGTGCAACCAGAAGCTTGGCGCTGGGCATCAAAAGCATCGATCGACATTGATGATGATTCCATGCTTCTCCATAGGTCTCGGGAAAGGCCGCTTCCATGACGTGCATGACGTCGCGCAAATCGCTGAGATCACCTGGCTGGACGGCGATCGGGGGAGCCCCCTGACCTTCGCATGTTCGTTGGCGACTGGCCATCAGTCAGGAGGCTTTCGCTGGCTGGGCATCCGGCTTGCGGCCATATATGGGCTGGGGGGGCATTTTTTTCATATCATCGCCCACTAAAGAGATTTGCGAGGCATTTGGCAATATCGGATAATGATCAATCGTGCCGGCCATTTCGGCAAGTTCCGCAGCGGCTGATCCGGCAATGATATCGGCATTTATCTGCCTTATCGCCTGATCTGGTGGCAACGCGGCAAACGGGGCCATCGGTTTGCCGTCGGCGGAGAAATTCTGCAAAAAATATTCACCATGGCCCGCAAGCATCGCTACGCAGACGGGGCGTGGCGTGTCCAACTGATTTCGGGCCTGCGCCGCAACCAGCGCGAGGCAGGAATAGCCGTAGATTTCGGCGTTCCATGCCAAAGCGAGAGCCTTTGCAGCGGAGATGCCGATACGAACGCCGGTAAAACTTCCGGGACCGCAATTGACCAGAATTTTATCTGCTTTGCCGCGGTCGGGCAGTTTGGCAATGGCCGGGATCAGCTTTTCCGCATGTCCGCGCCCGATTTCGGCATAATCAGAGGCGATGAGCGCGCCATCCTCGAATAATGCGACGGAACATGCGATGGTGGCGGCGTCAATCGCGAGAAGGCGGTTGCCCATCGACGCGTCAGATCACGCTGTTGAATTTTTCGAATTCGGGCCGCGGGCTGCGATCAAATATGGTCGCTGGATCGCCATAGCCGAGTGTCGAGATGAAATTGGATTTAACAGTGGGCTGATCGCCAAAAAATTCCTTGTCGACGGCATCATTGTCAAAGCCGGACATCGGGCCGGTGTCGAGACCGAGCGCGCGGGCTGCCATAATGAAATAACCGCCCTGCAGCGAACTGTTCCGCATCGCATGCACTTTACGCGCTTCGGCATCAACGGCAAACCAGCTTTTTGCGTCGGCATGGGGGAAAAGTTCCGGCAGATACTCGTGAAAATCCTGATCCATGCCAATGATGACGGCAACCGGCGCCTTGCGGATTTTTTCCTGATTGCCTTCTGCCGACAGGTCGGCGAGGCGGTTGCGCGCCTCTTGGCTATGGCACCAGACAAGGCGCGCAGGCAGCATGTTTGCGCTGGTGGGGCCCATTTTCATCAAATTCCAGATGGCGTGCAACTGGTCGACCGACACCGGCTTGTCATAATAGCCATTATAGGTACGTGCTTCGAAAAACAGCTGGTCGAGCGCTGCTTTGTCCAATGGAGAGTTCATTGACTTGCCTTTGTGTAAAATGGAACCTTATGCCGCGCGGACTTCGGTAACCTCGGGAACATAATGTTTCAACAAAGACTCGATACCATGTTTCAGCGTAGCAGATGATGACGGACATCCCGCGCATGCCCCCTGCATTTTCAGGAAAACTGTGCCTTTGTTGAAGCCGCGATAAATGATGTCACCGCCGTCGTTGGCCACTGCCGGGCGAACCCGGGTTTCGATCAGTTCCTTGATCTGTGCCACGATATCCGCATCTTCGGGGTCGTCATGCACGACTTCTTCGGGCGGCACCGTGATATCGCCGGCGCTGCCGGGTTTGAACAAGGGCACTCCGGCGGAAAAATGGTCGAGCAAAATGCTGAGCACCTGGGGCTTCTGTTCATTCCAATCGGCACCCGGGCCGCAAGTGACCGAAATAAAATCAGACCCGAAAAAAACGCCGGTCACGTCGCCGAGCGTGAACAATGCTTCGGCAAGCGGTGATATTTCGGCATCTTCCGGCGACGCGAAGTCGCGGGTTCCATCCGTCATAACCGGCTGATCGACCAGAAATTTGAGGGTCGAAGGGTTGGGTGTTTTTTCGGTTTCTATAAGCATGTTTGTTATCTGGCGATTATTGACCGCGCTATCAAGGGATAAACGCTTTGCCGTCGCCCTATTTGCCCGATTGTTGGGAATATTCACTGGCCAGTAATATTGGCGCTGCTTATACCAGCGCCATGAACCCAATATCTTCCGGTCTGATCCGTTGTTTTTCTTTCTCCTATCTCGCATTTTGCCTGCTTGTGCTGCCCGGTGTGGCGGCGGCCCAGAGTAGGACAGCACAGGCTGAAAGCGTTGAAGCGCAGCCGTGGCTGTACAAAAACAGCGATGTTCCTGTCGACAAAAGCTGGATCTTTGGCGAACTGGACAATGGCTTGCGCTATGCGGTCAAACATAATGGGGTACCGCCGGGTCAGGTATCGATCCGGTTGCGGATGGATGTCGGCTCGTTGATGGAGACCGAGCAGGAACAGGGATTTGCCCATTTCATGGAGCATCTGACCTTTCGGGGCTCGACCCACGTGCCCGATGGTGAAGCAAAGCGGGTATGGCAGCGACTGGGCGCGACATTCGGAAGCGACAGCAATGCTGAAACGACGCCGACGCAAACCGTTTACAAGCTGGACCTGCCCAATGCCAACAAGACCAGCCTCGGCGAAAGTCTGAAAATATTGTCGGGCATGGTGAGTTCTCCCGGCTTGAGCGTAACCGCGATCAACGCGGAGCGTCCGGTCGTGCTGGCCGAGTTGCGCGAACGGGCGGGACCACAGTCCAAAGTGCAAAATGCCACAAGGGAATTATTTTTTGCAGGGCAACGCCTGGCCAACCGCGCTCCGATCGGAACACCGGAGACATTGGGCGCAGCAACGCCGCAAATGCTGCAGCTGTTTCATCAGCGCTGGTATCGGCCAGAGCATGCGGTGATTGTTATCGCCGGAGATGGCGATCCGGCGCTGTTCGAAGAAATGATAAAAGAACATTTCTCCAAATGGCGGGGAAAAGGCAAAGCGGGGAATATTCCTGATTTTGGAATGCCGGCAGATATAGATGATATCAGCCGGGTTGTCGTCGAACCCACCCTGCCACGGTTTATTTCGATGGTCATCGCCCGGCCATGGGAACAGGTCGCGGATACGATCGTATATAATCAGCAGATATTGATCGATTTGCTTGCAATGCAGATGATCAATCGCCGCCTCGAAGCGCGCGCACGCGCTGGCGGAAGCTTTCTGCAGGCGAGCGTCGGGCAAGATGATGTCAGCCGTTCGCTGGACGGGACATTTATCAGTATCGTTCCACTCGGCGATGACTGGGAAGCGGCTCTCAATGATGTGCGGGCGGTGATCGCCGATGCGACAACCATTGCCCCTTCCGAATCCGATATTGCTCGTGAAATTTCAGAATTCGACGCAGCCCTTGCTATCGGCGTCGAAAGCTACCAGACCGAATCTGCGCGCAAACAGGCTGATGATATCGTCAACGCCGTCGACATTCATGAAACGGTGGCAACGCCGCAGGTCGCGCTCGATGTCTTTCATGCCATGCGCGACCTTTACACGCCCGAAAGGCTGCTCGCGTCCACACGCAAATTATTTACCGGTATTTCCACCCGCGCTTTGATGACATCGCCCGACCCTGTCGAAGGCGGGGAGATGAAACTTGCCCGGGCTTTGCGAAATGACGTCGAGGCGGCGAGCGACGTCCGGGTTACGCAATCTGACATCGGGTTTGAAGCGCTAAAGAAAATCGGGAAAAAGGGCGCTATCAAATCATCCCGGGCGATCGAGCGATTTGGTGTCGAGCAGCTGGAACTCGACAATGGTGTCCGGGTATTGATGTTCCCGAATACGTCCGAACGCAACAAGATCATGGTCAATGTCCGGTTTGGCAAAGGCTATAGTGGTCTTTCTCCCCATCAGGAATCTCTGGCATGGTCTGGCGCACTGGCCTTGATCGCCAGCGGTGTCGGTGATCTGGGGCAGGAGGAGCTCGATAAAATCACCACAGGTAGACGGATAGGATTGGGATTCGGGATCGATAATGATGCGTTCGAGATTACGGCCGATACGAGACCGTCCGATCTTGAAGACCAATTGCATCTGATCGCTGCAAAATTGACCTATCCGCGATGGGATCCCGCACCGATCATCCGCAGCAAAGCTGCTGCGCTTATCGGCTACGACAGTTTCTCGGCCTCACCGCAGGCGGTTATGGAGCGGGACCTTGAATGGCTTGTGCACGGTAAAGATCCGCGCTGGAAGACCCCGAACAAAGAAGATTTCGAACAGCTTAATGCCCAGAATTTCAGGCAATTCTGGGAGCCAATTCTCGCCGGCGGCCCAATCGAGCTGATGCTGTTTGGCGATTTTGACCGGGATGAAGCTGTCGAGGCCATCCTCAAGACGTTCGGCGCAATGAAAAAGAGGAAACCAATGGCGGTGCAGCCCGATGCATTGTCCCCGCAATTGCCGGCTCCGCAGGCTGGTCCGGAAATTCTGGTTCACAAGGGAGATCGGGATCGTGCTGCTGCGATGGTGGCCTGGCCGACCGGTGGCGGACTGGATAATATCCGCGAGAGCCGAAAGCTGGAAGTGCTGGTTTCCATTTTTAATGACCGGCTGTTCGAGATTCTCCGCTCTCAACAGGGCGCAAGTTATAGTCCGCAAGTTGTCAACAGCTGGCCGCCCGAGTTTCAGTCAGGCGGTTATATTGGCGCAGAGAGCCAGTTGACTCCGGACAATATTGACCGCTTTTACAACGTCGTGGATCTGATTGCGAAGGACTTGCGGCAAAACCCGGTCAGCGCGGATGAGTTGCAGCGCGTG
>CAJQNR010000062.1 GCA_905479715.1 uncultured Sphingorhabdus sp. | reverse complement strand
AATTGCCTCGCCGATTTTATTGACACATCCGATGACTGGATGGGAGGCTTTGCCGTCACCGCGGGTCACGGCATTGACGAACATGTTGCACGCTTTGAAGCGGATAAGGATGATTATAACAGCATCCTTTTAAAGGCCCTTGCCGACCGGCTGGCCGAGGCCTTTGCCGAACGCATGCACGAACATGTCCGCAAGGACCTGTGGGGCTATGCGGCGGATGAAAATCTGAACAACGCCGACCTGATCCGCGAAAAATATCAGGGTATCCGCCCTGCTCCGGGCTATCCGGCCTGCCCCGACCATAGCCTCAAGCCGATCCTGTTCGAGATGCTGGATGCGACAGCGAATACCGGTATCAAGCTGACCAGCGGTTTTGCCATGACCCCGACCGCCGCGGTCTCGGGATTTTATTTTGCCCATCCGCAGGCCGATTATTTCGGCGTGGCGCGTATCGGAGAGGATCAGGTCGAGGACTATGCCAACCGCCGCGGTGTATCCATTGATCAGGCGCGGCAATGGTTGCGGCCTAATCTGAACGAATAGTCCGCCCGGATTAACTGTTTAACTTCTTTTGCTCAGTCTGGATTCATCTGGCACAGCTTAAGCTTTTATATTGTTTGATGTCGCGACCGGCGATATTGAAACTGCCCAATTCTCCCCGATTCAGGATGGCCGATATGAAGTTCAAGACCCCTTTGATCGCCGCACTAATTTCGGCCTCCATGATCGGTACCGCGGCGCAAGCCCAGCGTGTTCCTCCGTTTACCGTCACGGAAACCGGCCAGAGCTATAATCGGCTGGCCGATGCGGTCGCGGCCATCGGCGGCAACAATGCCACCATTGTCATCGCACCCGGCGCTTATGGCGATTGTGCGATCCAGACAGCGGGACGGATTAGCTACAAAGCCTCTGTCCCGGGCAAAACCATATTTGACGGCGGCATCTGCGAGGGCAAGGCCACCCTTGTCCTGAGAGGCAAAGCGGCGACGATTGACGGAATCATATTCCAGAACCAGCGCGTTCCGGAAGGCAATGGTGCTGGCATCCGGATCGAGCGTGGCGACCTTTATGTTTACAACGCCATGTTCCGCAACGCCGAAGAAGGCATATTGAGCGCCGATGATCCCAGCGCGGAAATCGTCATCGACCGGTCCACCTTTCAGCGTCTCGGCCGCTGCGATCGCGGCCTGTCCTGCGCGCACAGCATCTATATTGGCGACTTCGGTTCGCTCAAGGTGACCAACAGCCGTTTCGAAAAGGGCAGTGGCGGCCATTATGTCAAAAGCCGTGCACCGCGCGCAACGATCACCAACAACAGTTTCGATGACACCCAGGGCCGGACCACCAATTATATGATCGACCTGCCCGCCGGTGCGACCGGCGTGATCAGCGGCAATGTCTTTGTCCAGGGACAGAATAAGGAAAACTATAGCGCCTTCATCGCCATCGCGGCCGAAGGCAGGGATCACAGTTCCACCGGTCTCAATATCCATTCCAACAGCGCATCACTGGCCAAGGGCGTAAAACGCAACACCTGGTTTGTCGCCGACTGGAGCGGCGATCAGTTGCGGATTGCAAATAACAGTCTGGGGCAGGGCCTGACCCGCTACCAGCGGCGGTAACTTACTCGCAGCTATTTGCCGGACCGCCATCGATATCGAGACATTGTCCGTCCGTCTGATCCGCGGTGATTTTCACGCCGATCAGCGCACCGAGAGTCGGCGCGATATCGACCGTCATCACCGATAGCGGCTGTTCAAAATGCTGAATTCCCAAACGCCAGAACAGGATCGGAACGCGGCGGTCATAGTCCCATGGGCTGCCGTGCGTCGCCACATAGCCGCGCTTGGTACTCGCAATCGGTGTTACACCCCTTTTTAGCAAGACGACAAAATCGCCGGACCGTTCGGGATTGAATGATGCTTTGGCACGCTGTTCGAGAGTCCATTCTTCGGGCGATCCGCGCGGGACCTCGATCGACGCAATATCATCACGATCCAGCACCATTTCGACCTGTGCATGGGCTGCAATCAGGGCGATGGCGCTATCCTTAACCTGTTCCCGCTGCTTTTCTGACAGGTCCCGGCTCACATAATAGTCGCCAAATGGCCCATCCGCGTAGAGCACGGGCTTGTCGTCCGGCATATTCAGCCCCGCAGCAACCTTCTTCCCGATCGTCTTTGCATTGAGATCGGGGTCGATACGCTGGGCTGTCGGCACCCCCTGCAGGCTCATCCGTTCCGGCAGATCCAGTCCGCCATGATCGGCTGTCAGCATCACGACATAGTCAATATCCTGCGCGTCCAATATATCAAAAAATTCTCCGAGTGACCGGTCCAGTTCACCCATCTGGATGCACATTTCGAGGCCCTCGGTACCAAAGGCGTGACCGATATAGTCGGTCGCCGACAGTCCGACAGATATCACGTCCGTCGCCTCGCCCTGCCCCAATTTCATTTCATTGATCACTGCGGTCGCGGCCGCGATTATCGAACCGTCAAAGTCGGGCGAGCCGCGGTATATACTGGCGGCTCCATCGGGACGCTGAAAGGCATAATCCCCGACAGACTTGCCCTCACCGTGCATGATTCTGGCGCTGTGCGCGGTGCACCGGGCCGGTATCGCATAAGCAGGACGGGCCTTGTCAATTTTTTCGCCGATGGCCTGGTTCAGCCTGGCCACCGCAGGCATTATCTCGCGGCCCTGAAGGGTGGAAAATCCCTTGCCGTGCCACCAATAGATCTCGTCGACATCGTGGCCGCCCATCATCAAGGCTGCCCGGTCTTTGCCCGCCACCGCGACATTGCGCGATTGCGGTGATATTTTCTTGAGCCGTTCACCCAATGTAGGCACCAGAAGATGCCAGGCGGAAGCGACAAAATCACCCTGGGTTGCTGCCGTAATATCGCCAAAACTCGTGCCCTCAACCCGTTCGTCTTCGGCGCAATAGACGGTCTTGTCCTCGCGTTCGATCGACAGGTCTATCCAGTTATTGGCAATGATTCCCGCCCGCCCGGAATGGACACCGGTCATGATCGTCGAATGGCCCGGGCAGGTTTCGGTTGCCGCATGGGCCTGATAGCCGGACGGGAAAACAACACCGTTCGCCAGCCTTTTCAGACCGCCGGTAAAACTGCTACGATATTCGCTGAACAGGTTGGCAGAAAACTGGTCAACCGAAATGGCCACAACCAGTTTCGGCGGCGTTTTTTCCGTGCCTGACCGATCTTCGGCATTTGCGGTTCCCGAAAATGTTATAAACGCAGCCAAAGCTGTAACGATGATCGATTTTTGCACGAATATTCCTCACTGTAGCAAGCGACTATGGAAAGCTGTCTACCAATAGACTAGATGCGGATAAACAGGAAATGGTGAGTTTTTATGACATTTGATTTTCGCATTTTCACAATCCTATTGGCGTTTGCTGCGCTGGCCTTTGCGCCGGCGGCCGGAGCACAGAACCGGCTCGGCAATAGCGAATTGAATGTACCGGCGACGCTGATGGCAGAAGCGCAAGAGGTAAAAGCCGGGCAAAGCGTGACGCTCGCCTTTGTCATGGAGCCCAAACCGACCTGGCACGGCTATTGGGAAAATCCGGGCGATGCCGGTATCGGCATGAGCTTTGACTGGACCCTGCCCGCAGGCGTGACCGCTGGAGAGCCGAAATTTCAGGTTCCCGATACGCTACTGATTTCCGGAATTATGAACTATATTTACAAGGGCGATTATGCCGTGCTGGTCGATCTGACCCTGGCCGATGATGTCCGGCCCGGCCCCTTGCCGATCACGGTAAAATCGGAATGGCTTTCCTGCACTGACGAGATCTGCGTACCCGAGCAGGACGAATTGTCGGTCACATTGCAGGTTGTCGCAAAGGATGCGGCGGTCGAACTGGACAAGCGGTTCAATGATTTCCGGGCCGCCCTGCCGAGGCCCTTGGGCAGCGAGGCAAGCTTTGCGGTTACCGAAAATCTGTTCCGTCTGTCGGTCCCCCTTCCCGCCGATGTCGCGATCGACAAACCCTATTTCTTTGTCCATCAGGACGGCATCCTCGATTATGCCGCACCACAGAAATTCAGTCGTGACGGCGACCGCCTGATCCTCGAAACCGACGCGCGCGGGGACGGGTTTGACACGATCAGCGGCGTGCTGAAGATCGGCGATCACACCGGTTTTCTGATCTCGGCAACCAAAGGCGACGTCGCCATGACCGGCCTGCCTCTGGCCGGAGATAGCGAAAAGACGCAGTCCAATACTTCCCTGCTCTTCCTTGCACTGGGCGGCGCATTATTGGGCGGCCTGCTTCTCAACCTGATGCCCTGTGTCTTCCCGATCCTCAGCCTGAAAGCCCTCAGTCTGGCAAAAGCTGGCGGTGATGAAGCCGTCGTCCGCCGCGATGCACTGGCCTATACCGCCGGTGTCGTGCTGGTCGCGACCGCACTCGGTGCCCTCCTGCTTGGCCTGCGGGCCAGTGGAGCGGCAGTCGGCTGGGCGTTTCAGCTTCAGGATCCCCGGATCATCTTCGTGCTGCTGGCGCTGGTGACCGCTATCGGCCTGAATCTGGCCGGCCTGTTCGAACTGCCCAATATCAATTTCGGCAACAAGCTGACCCGCAAGGACGGCGCCGCCGGTTCCTTCTGGACCGGCGCGCTGGCGGCCTTTGTCGCGACGCCCTGCACCGGCCCGTTCATGGCTGCCGCTCTCGGTGCGACGATCGTCCTGCCACCGGTGGCTGCGCTGGTGATTTTTGCCGGTCTCGGCGTCGGCCTCGCCCTGCCCTTCCTGCTGATCGCCTTTGTACCGGCGATCCGCAGCCGACTGCCCAAGCCGGGTCCTTGGCTGGACAGCTTTCGCAAGTTCATGGCTATCCCGATGTTCCTGACCGGCATTGGCCTGATCTGGCTGCTCGGCCGCCAGATCGGAACCGATGCTCTCGCCCTTTCGCTGATTTTCCTGCTCGTCGTCACCCTGATCCTTTGGTGGTTCGGCGGGGGACAAATGAAGGGCCTCTCGCGCGGCATGGTTACCGGCGTGGCGGTGACGGTCGCGATCCTAGGCGGTATCATCGCCCTTCCGGGCGAAGCCGCAATGAACAGCGAGAAGCTGGCGCATTCGTCCGGTGCGACGCTGCCCAGCGAACCGTTTAGCGAGGCGCGCCTGTCCGAATTGCGCGCGTCCGGACAGCCGGTTTTTGCCTATTTCACCGCCGACTGGTGCATCACCTGCAAGGCCAATGAAGCCGCCGCTATCCAGCGCAGCGAGACCGCCGATGCTTTCGAAGCCGCCCGGGTCGCTGTCCTGATGGGCGACTGGACGCGACCAGACCCGGTCATCAGCCGATTTCTCGAAAAACATGGTCGCGCCGGCGTCCCGCTCTACCTCTATTATGCCCCGGGCGAGGAACCGGTCATTCTCCCGCAGATTCTCACGGTGGCAACATTGGTAGATTTGGTCGGAGAATCGGCGTAAACCATATAGGATTGATTCAATCCCCAACGAACGGAGACAAGTCATGAAGAACCTCCCATCCATAGCCCTGACAGCCATCGCCACGGTCGCGCTGGCCAGCCCTCTGGCAGCAGCCCAGAAAACCGGTGCCATCGCTCAGGATTTCAAGCTTACCGATGTAAATGGCAAAACCGTTCAGCTATCCCAGTTCCGCGGCAAGACGGTTGTGCTCGAATGGCATAATCCGGGATGCCCCTTTGTCTCCAAACATTATAATAGCGGCAATATGCAGGCGACCCAGAAGGCCGCACGGCAACAGGGGGCGGTCTGGCTGACCATCAACAGCGGTGCCAAGGGCAAGCAAGGCCATATGACCGGCGCTGAAGCAAAGGCACTGATCGCCAAGCAGAATATCCAGGCAACCAATTACCTGTTCGACACCAAAGGTCTGGTGGGCAAGGCCTATGGCGCAAAAACCACCCCCCATATGTACATCATCAATGGCGCGGGAATATTGGTCTATCAAGGTGGCATCGATGACAAGCCGACGGCCAACCCGGCAGATATCAAAGATGCCCGCAATCACGTGCTTGCGGCCCTGAAAGAGATAAAATCCGGAGACAAGGTCAGCGTCGCCCATTCGCGTCCCTATGGTTGCTCGGTCAAATACGCATCCTGAATTGTGAATAAATTGCAGGACTGGCACGCAAACTCTACGCACGCGCCAGTCCTGCGCCCCTGGATCCCGGGATAGCGAGACGGCATCGAACCCCCGAAAGCCGTCATCAAGCATGTCCACGGACCCAATGGAAAAACAAATATTGCTGATCGCTCAACCAGAGGGATCGGAGACAGATCCAATACACAACCCGGATCTGTCTCCGCCCCCTGTTCCGACAGCGTGCGACCCTGTCTAAAGGCGCCGACGGTCAAACTCACCCGATCCACCTGCCCGTCTTCACCGGCAGTGGAGGTAATTTTCTAGCTTCTTGATGCTAACCTCAATCTATTCCAGCGCACCAGAATTTGGTCTTTGGGTCAGTTCTTATCAATGCGATCTCTATAATGACCTTCTAGACCAGCTGCTATTAACAATCATGTAAACAAATGTATCTTAACACAAGACATTGAATTAACATTATTTTTTCTTAATCATGAGGGTCGCTAGGCCGCACCCGATTGGGTCAATCCAAAAGGTCATTACCGACGCTACGGAATATTCCAGACTTTCCAAATAGTTACGAATGTTATCGATTCGCAGTCCAGCTTCACCTGCAAGCGGCAGAAATGCTGCTACAAGGGTTTGCGAAAACGCATCACGAAACGATGCGTTTTCCCGCGCACGGCGGGATCAAAGACATTTTTCTCCAGATCATCATCGGGGTTGGCAAACATGTCGCTCTCGCCGTCCAGCACGAAACCGGCCCGGAGGAAATCGGAGTGGGCGGTTGCGGGGTCAATGCGATGGGTCTTTTCCACCACTGCACGCGTATCGCCGGCCACACCGACATGGTCGATTACCGCCACTATGCCACCGGGCTTCATCCCCGCATATAGATTGGCCAGCACGATGGCCGGATCCATTTTTTCAAATTTGAATTTTTCGCTCTGCCAGTAGAAATCATGATAGATCAGGTGAAGCATGGCGAAATCAATGCTGTTCGCGGCGGGCTTGTAGTCCGGCAATTGCGATGCCACCATTGCCACATTGGGCTGCCGCGCGGTTACGCTCGCCCATTTTGCCTTGGACTGGTCGCTGGAAACAAATTGCGGCGGATTGACCGCGATCACCGAACCCGTCGAACCGACGGCACGGCCCATGATCTCGCTATAATAACCACCACCGGCAAAAATATCGAGCACCGAGTCGCCGGTTTCCAGCCCCATGAAAGCCAGAACCGCTGCCGGATTGCGGCTCTCGTCGAGCGCGACATCCGTTTCATCGCGCCCCGGAGCCGAAACGGCCGATGCGAAATCCGGCCCAGCATCTTCTGCAGCAGTCGTCGGCGCGGATGTCGTCTCTCCCGCCCGGACCGGAGCCACAATCGCCAGGGCCGAGCTTGCCAGTGTCAAAAAAATCAATCCACGCATGACGTTTCTCCCCAAATATTGGTGGCAACATGAACCGACCGGGGCTTGCATACAAGCTATTGCCAAGCGGTTGGTCTATGTCAGCAAGGCGTTTATCGAAACAGCAGCGCGCCTACATCTTCCGCTGCGTCTTCCCATAGCCCATTTTCCGCGTCCCCGGCCGCCCCTCGGTCGATCTGCCCTTGGGTTGCGCGATCTGCAGATCGGCTGGCAGGCCCAGTTCTTCCGCCTCCAGCTTACGGATTTCGTCGCGCAGACGGCCTGCGGTCTCGAATTCCAGATCGGCCGCCGCATCGCGCATCTGTTTTTCGAGGCTTTCGATATGGGCGCGCAGATTGTGGCCGACGAGCGGTTTGCTGTCATCGGTAACGGCGCCGGTGACCATATCCTTGGCCGTGGCGTGGGCGACAATGTCACCGATATTCTTCTTGATCGATTGCGGCGTAATGCCATGCTCGAGATTATATTCGACCTGCTTCTCGCGACGGCGATCGGTCTCGCTGATCGCGCGTTCCATCGACCCGGTCATCCGGTCGGCATAGAGTATCACCCGCCCGTCAACATTACGCGCGGCACGACCAATGGTCTGGATCAAGGATGTTTCGCTGCGCAAAAAGCCTTCCTTGTCGGCGTCGAGTATTGCCACCAGTCCGCATTCCGGAATATCGAGGCCTTCGCGCAACAGGTTGATTCCGACCAGCACGTCATAGACGCCCAGCCGCAGATCGCGGATCAGCTCAATCCGCTCGAGAGTCTCGACATCGCTGTGCATATAGCGGACCTTGACGCCCGCTTCGTGCATGAATTCGGTGAGATCTTCGGCCATCCGCTTGGTCAGCGTCGTGATCAGCGTACGATAGCCCTGCTCCGCAACCTTGCGGCATTCGTTGATCACATCGTCAACCTGATCCTCGACCGGCCGGATTTCGACCGGCGGATCGATCAGCCCGGTGGGACGGATGACCTGCTCGCTGAACACGCCGCCGGTCTGTTCCATTTCCCACGGTCCAGGCGTCGCCGAAACGGATACCGTCTGCGGTCGCATCGCGTCCCATTCATTGAAACGCAACGGACGGTTGTCAATACAGCTGGGCAAGCGAAAGCCATATTCGGCGAGGTTGATCTTGCGGCGATGATCGCCCTTGGACATGGCGCCGATTTGCGGCACCGTCTGATGGCTTTCATCGACGAACAGCAGCGCATTATCCGGCAGATATTCGAACAGGGTCGGAGGCGGCTCTCCCGGCAGGCGACCGGTCAGGAAGCGCGAGTAATTTTCAATGCCCGCGCAACTGCCGGTCAGCGGATCGAATTCGACTATCTCTTCAATCTCGTCGCCAAAAAAGCTGATCCGCCAGGCCATATCCTCATAATGCGACGGGAATATCTCGAGATTGTCGCCGCGTACCCGGAAATTGCCGCGGGCGAACGCCATGTCATTGCGCTTGTACTGCAGCGACACCAGCTTGCGGATGATATCCCGCTGGTCGACCGCTTGCTCTTTCTGGAGATCGAAAATCATCGCCGAATAGGTTTCGACCGATCCGATCCCGTAGAGACAGGACACTGACGCCACGATGATCACGTCGTCGCGTTCAAGCAGCGAACGGGTCGCGCTGTGCCGCATCCGGTCGATCGCCTCGTTTACCGAGCTTTCCTTCTCGATATAGGTATCCGAGCGCGCGACATAGGCTTCGGGCTGGTAATAATCATAATAGGAGACAAAATATTCGACGGCATTTTCGGGAAAGAAATTCTTGAACTCGCCGTAAAGCTGCGCCGCCAAAATCTTGTTGGGGGCGAGAATCAGAGCCGGACGCTGCAATTCCTCGATCACCTTGGCCATGGTGAAGGTCTTGCCCGACCCGGTTACCCCGAGCAGCACCTGATCGCGCTCGTCGTCGCGCATTCCCGCGACCAGTTCCCTGATTGCATCCGGCTGGTCGCCGGCAGGCTCAAAATCGCTGGCCAGCTTGAACGGCTTTCCACCTTCCGATTTTTCCGGACGACTGGGCTTGTGCGGCACAAAATCTTCGCCGGTTTCCGGCTCGTCCAGGCCTCTTCTGATTACCAATTCTGTCATCCCATCAATATGGAACAAATAGGGTCCAATGTCATCCCCGCAATGGAGTTTTCCAAATATGACGGCCTTAGGAAATTTACTTCGCCGCCACATCGGTTTAAGGCTCTTCGCGGGGCACATTAATTGAGGGAATGTCTTGTGAAAAAATTACTAGTTTCGGTTGCAGCGCTGAGCCTGATAGCCGGTTGCTCAGACAAGGGCGCGGACCAGGATGGTGACGGCACCATCACTTCGGAAGAAGTTGCGAAGGAAATGAACAAAGTCACACTCGAACCGGGCGAATGGGAAAATACGGTCGAAATCGTTGACGTGAAAATTGACGGCCTGCCGGAAGGCATGCCCGCCGGTGTCATGGACAGGATGAAGGGCAATGTCACGACATCGAAATCCTGCATCACCAAGGAACAGGCCGAAAATCCCGGCGCACAATTTTTTGCCGCGCAGGAAGAAACCAAATGCGAAGTCAAGAAATTCGACATGAGCGGCGGTGCCGTATCTTCCGAAATGACCTGCAACGACATGGGCGGCGCTCCCGGCAGCATGACCATGAAAATGGATGGTCAATATGGGCCGAGCAGCTATGACATGACGATGAATATGGTTGGCGGCGCAGCGGGCATGAAAATGAACATTACCGCCAAGAGCAACGGCAAGCGGATCGGCAGCTGTCCCAACGGATAGTTTCCGGCCAAATCCACCAGAAATACAGAAAGGC
This sequence comes from uncultured Sphingorhabdus sp., assembly GCA_905479715.1. GTDB lineage: Bacteria > Pseudomonadota > Alphaproteobacteria > Sphingomonadales > Sphingomonadaceae > Parasphingorhabdus. The sequence goes on along the minus strand of CAJQNR010000062.1, from coordinate 1,807 downwards.
AGGAGCGATACGCTTCTGCCTTTTTTGTTTTCGATGGCGCGTTCTGCCCGCAAGACGTTCGAAATGGTCCCACAGGCCATTGCATCTATTCTTGCACATGATAGCGTGCACCCCGCAACCAAATTAATGGTCCAGAAATCATATCCGGGAGAGAATGGATGATCGCCTACACCATGCTTGGTACCAACGACAAAGACCGCGCTTTCGCATTTTACGACAAACTGTTCGAAGGCACCCGCATCAAACGCCTCTTCAAAACACCATCCGGTGGCCAATTTTACGGCGAAGCGCCTGGCGAACCCATGATTTGCATCACCACTCCCTATGATGAGGGCGAGGCCTGCCATGGCAATGGCACGATGGTAGCGCTGCAATGCAACTCGCCGGAAGAGGTTGACGCATTTCATGCCCGCGCACTGGCGCAGGGAGCCGTCAATGAAGGCGATCCGGGCTGGCGCGCACCCGACATGTTCTACGGTGCCTATTTCCGCGATCTCGATCAGAACAAGATCTGCGTTTGCAAAACCAATTTTGCCGCAATCCCGGTCAAGAACTGAGGGATGAAATCATGATTGGATATGTAACGCTCGGCACCAATGATATCGACAAGGCGCGAACCTATTATGATGCGCTGCTCGGCGAACTGGGCGCAAAGCGCCTGATGCAATTGGAGGAAAATGGCTTCACGCTCTATGGCGTCGACATGACCACACCCTCGATTGCGCTTACTACACCGTTCAATGGACAGACGGCGGAGCCGGGCAACGGCAATATGATCGCGCTGCAGATGCAGGAACGCGGTCAGGTCGACAGCTTCTACAATAAAGGACTCGCGCTGGGCGGCAGCGACGAAGGCGCGCCCGGGGTTCGCGGCGACGAAGGTCCGACGGCCTTCTACGCCGCCTATTTCCGCGACCCGGAAGGCAACAAGCTTTGCGCATTTCGCGTCGGCCCGGCATAGATCGACAAAATACAGGGAGAAAAACATGAAACATCTTTTGGCTTTGGCTGCGACAACCGCCTTGATCTGGACGGCCCCCGTCTCGGCGCAGAACAGTTCGTCATCACCCGATCTGGCTGCGGCCATCGCAGCGGATTATGACAGAGAACTGGGAGCCCTGTTTCTTGATTTTCACCGCAACCCCGAACTCTCCTATAAAGAAACCCGCACCGCCGCGATCATCGCCAAGAAATGGCGCGATGCGGGTTTCACCGTCACCGAAAAAGTCGGCGGCACCGGTGTCGTCGCAGTGATGAAAAATGGCGAAGGCCCGACCCTGATGCTGCGCGCGGACATGGACGGCCTGCCGCTCGTCGAAGACAGCGGGCTGGACTATATGTCGACCGCGAAACAGGTCAGCATCGATGGCGAGGAGAAGCCGGTGATGCACGCCTGCGGCCATGATGTGCATATCACCTCGCTGATCGGAACCGCGCATCAGATGGCGGCGCGCAAGGACCAATGGTCGGGCACATTGGTGCTGATCGCGCAGCCGGCGGAAGAACGTATCGGCGGTGCCAAACTGATGATGGACGACGGCCTTTATACTCGTTTCCCCAAGCCCGACTTCGCCATGGCCTTCCACGTTTCCGCTGACACGCCGACCGGCAAGCTATCGATCGGCGAAGGGATCAGCAGCAGTTCCTCCGACAGCGTCGATATCATTGTCCACGGGGTCGGGGCACACGGCGCTTCCCCGCACCGGGGCAAGGACCCGATCGTCATGGGTGCGGAGATCATCATGGCGCTGCAAACCGTTGTCAGCCGCGAAATCGCACCGCTCAAGCCCGGCGTCATAACCGTCGG
>CAJQNR010000061.1 GCA_905479715.1 uncultured Sphingorhabdus sp. | reverse complement strand
CATTAATTCTGCAGCTGCAGCGGTCCTTTGATAAATTTTCACTTTCGCCTTCTGCGGGGCAAGCGTGACGTTGATGAACCGATATTACTTCGAAAACTCGTCAATTATCCTGTCGAGAGCTGTTGCCACCAGGTCAATTTCAGACAATCCGACGGCACGATCGGTCCGCTCGTTTATCTCTGCAAATGGTCCGTTAATCTGGTCCAACAGAGCCCTTCCTTCGGCGGTAAGCGACAGCACCCATATCCGTTTGTCTTCGTCTGATCGTGTTCGTTCAATGGCGCCCTGCTTCCGCAAGCGCTCGACCATCGCCACGACAGCGGATTCGTTCAGTCCCAATGCGGTGGCGACCATCTTCTGGGTTGTCTGTTTATCGGAAGCGACAACCGCGAGCACTGCAGCTTGAGCAGTGGTCACGCCGCCAACGTCCAGCAACCCCCGGTCAGCCGCTTTCTTCATCAGATGCGACGCGCGTTGGAGCTTGGAAAAGAACCTGTGTTTCGATGCATTCATAATCATGCTTTTTGCATATTGCCAACCGCTCGGGAACCTTATACTACTTCATTAGTGAAGTATATGGAGAATGACAATGCACGCAATTGATGTTTGGGCTCAAATCACTACCGACCGGATGGCAAGACAGCCATGGATGGAAACATTGCTACGCTGGACAGGAAAGCCCGGCGATTTCTCGGTACCAACGGTTCCGTCCACGCTCGCGGCAATGGACAAGGCCGGAGTGGATATGGCACTTTTATCGGCATGGCATGGCCCGCAAGGCTCTTTGGTCAGCAATGAAGAAGTTTCCGCCTATATCGATGCCGCTCCCACCCGTTTCCGCGGCCTAGCAACGGTCGACATTACCGATCCCATGCAAGCTGTGCGGGACATTCGGCAATGGGTCGATGGTCAAAAGTTCGTGGGCGTTCGCGTCGCTCCATGGCTATGGGATTTGCCGCCCAATCACCGGTTATATTATCCGGTCTATGCTGCCTGCGTCGATGCGGGCGTGCCCTTTTGCACCCAGATCGGCCACACCGGACCGCTCAAGCGATCGGAAACGGGGCGGCCCATTCCTTATCTCGAAGATGTCCTGCTCGACTTTCCCGAACTTGTCGTTGTTGGCGGCCATGTCGGATTTCCGTGGATCGATGAACTGGTATCGCTCAGCGTCAAATTCCCGAACTTCCATATCGATACATCTGCCTATGCGCTGCACCGGTTACCGCCCGATTTTGTCTCCTACATGAAGGGCGTCGGTCGTGGCCGGGTGATGTTCGGGACCAACTGGCCAATGCTGACCCCGGCCCAGTGCCTCAAAGGATTGGCCGATCTGGGACTTAAAGCAGAAGACGAAGAAGCGTTCCTGCGAGGAACGGCAAAGCGCGTTTTCAACCTATAGGCCGGTGAAGCTCATCGCACGCAGAGCACAAGGTGACTGGCCTTGACCTCCATGGGTCAGCATATCCGGAAGTAACAATTATCAGGCGGAGGATTGTGTCGGCATATTCTACCGCGGGAAAGGACTGCCGCAGGCAAGCAGAATATTTCGACTTTGGCAAACCGGTGCCTTCGACTGACACAACTTAAAAAAAGCCCCGCCGGGTTCCCGGCAGGGCTTCTTGATTTCACATAGGCTTCAAATCAGAACTTGAAACCGGCGCCGATGCCGTAACGGCGTGGTTCCAGCGTGAAGACATTGGTGTACAGCCCCGATGACTGATCCGTCACATAAAGCCCGGTTTCCGAATTGCTGTCGAACAGATTCTGGACAAATCCGCGAACATACCAGCGGTCATCCGTTCCGTTCAGCTGGATCTGGGCATTTGCCTGCGCATAGCCTTTGATCCGGTTGACATTGCCGTTGAAGATACTGCCGAAGCTTTCACCCGTATAAGCAATATCCACGCGCGGGACCAGGCTCATGCCGTTGTCAAAGTTCATCGTATATTGAACGCCAGCGGAGAATTTCAGCTGCGGCGCTTGCGGCAATTGGTTGCCCTTGATGTTTTTCGGCACACCTGCGGCAAAATATTCAATCCCGCCGAAGGCCGCTGGATCAACACCACCGCCGATAAACGCACCGGCTGCCGCAGCTTCCAAAACGCTGCAAAGGCCAAATGCACCGGTCGAGGCAATATTGCCATCGGCCGGAAAAGCTGTGGTCGGCTGAAGATTTGCACCCGCAGCGACACCAGGTACCAGACCGGCATTGATCACCGTATTGATCGTGTTGACGAAGGCATTCACTCCTGCTGCATTTCCGGATGTGGACCCCACCGCACAATTGGACGCGTTGGTGATATCCTTGATGATCACGGCATCGGAACGGCCTCCGCCAAAGTCGCGTGGATCGCTGTTAAACGTATCCCCCTTGACCTCGGTATGCAGATAGCTGAAGCCCATATTGATCATCCAGTCCGGATCAGGACGAATGATGGCCTCGACTTCCGCACCGTAGATATCGGCATCAACATTCTCGTTAACCGCCGTCCGCGCAACAATCTTGCTGAGCTGCAAATCTTTATATTTATAGTAGAATGCAGTCAGGTTGAGTTGCAGCGCACCGTCACCAAATGAGTTTTTTGATCCGATTTCAAACGCATCGACCTGCTCTGGCCGGAACGATTCCGGTACCGCAAAAATCGGCTGCAATGGCGGGTTTATGCCGCCTGATTTATAGCCACGCGAATAAGAAAAATAGAGCAGATTGTCGTCGGTGATTTTATAGTCAACGACCATACGTCCCGTGATTTCGTTGAATTTCACTTCCCGATTCTGGAAAATCTGGTTGCCGGCAAGACCCGGGTCAGCATCAAAGGATCCGACATAAGGCGAATCAAAGGCGTTGGTTGTCTGGTCGTAGGGAACAAGGAAACTGGCCAGAGTCGAACGCGCCTGAACATTTTTCTTGTCGTTATTGTAACGCAAACCACCCGTCAGCTTCAGCCTGTCGCTGATGTCGAAATAGACTTCGCCGAAGAGACCGTAGGATTTGACTGTCAATTCATCCGTATTGTTGCGGAAATACGGTGTACCGAGGAATGCCGGCGGGAGACCACCACCAAGAGCGGTGAAACTACCAAGCAAACCGGCAACATAGTCGATCGCGAAGGCATTTACATAATAGCTGTTCTCGGTCAGCTTATAATCTGCGTAGATACCGCCGACCAGAAAATTGAACGGCCCATCAAGATCGCTCGAAATGATCGCCTCTGCCGACCAGCTGCTGTTATACTGGTTCGAACGATCATATTGCAGCGGCGTTGTCGCACAATTGCTGTTGCCACCGAAGGAACCGAGCCCGATTGTATCGGTATCCGAAGTACACAGCACGCCATCCGGACCATTGGGAATGATCGCGGCCGCAATTGGCGCGAAATAAGCCGCAGGCAAACCGGGAACAAGACCTGCAGCAGCGGCAGCAAGCGTGTTCAATGCCGGCGCATATCCGTCACGACGACCGATATTGTTGTTATAATCCTGCCGTGAATCCAGCTTCACCTTCTGATAGGTACCGGAAAGCTGCGCACTGATCGGACCAAAGTCATGCTCGATCTTGCCCTGAAAGGTCAACTCGCTGGTAAAATATTCCGGCGTAAACGCGGTATTGACGGTCCGAGAATCGGCGGGAACATCGATACCTGCATATTGGTCAGGACCATAGAGGCTGCCGAGCGCAAATGCTGTCGGTATCCCGCGAATGGCCAGAAATTCCTGTGACGACAAAGCGGCGGTAAAGGTGGAGTTTGCGTTGAACGATTCTGCATCGCGAGAATTGTTCAAGCAGCCGAGAATACCTGTCGGGTCGCGTTGACAATATTGCTTCTGGATCCGCATACGATTGTCATCTTCACGGAAATAGGACGCATAGAGATCAATCGTGGTATCCGGTGTCGGCTCGAAGCGCAGCGAACCACGTACCGAATATAGTTCGCGATCATCCAGATCCGGGCCACCGTTGAGATTTGTGGTATAGCCATCCCGCTTGACGAAAACGCCAGAACCGCGAAAAGCGACGTTTTCGCCAATGGGCACGTTGATCATGCCTTTGACTTTCATCGCATTATAATTGCCATATTCGACATCACCCGATGCCTCGAACAGGCCCAGTTTCGGTTTGGCGGTTACGACGTTGACCACGCCAGCGGTCGCGTTCCGCCCGAACAATGTACCCTGCGGACCGCGCAAGACTTCGACCCGTTCAAGATCGAAAAACTCTGTTTCGAACAATCGCGTGGAAAATAAGGGCGAATCATTAAGGTGAATAGCGGTTGCCTGATCACAGGATGTACCCACACACAGATCACCGATCCCGCGAATCGTAAAACTGGAACTGGTGAAGTTGGTTTTGGTGAAAGTGATGTTCGGAAGTGTCAGCTGGAGATCGGAACTATTCTCGATCTGCTGTGCTTCCAGGGCTGCCCCGGAAAAGGCGGAAACCGCAATCGGCACATCCTGGGCACTTTGTGCCTGCCTCTGTGCGGTTACGATAATGACATTATCATCAATGGCACCATCGTCACGGTCCTGTGCCATGGCCGGTACGGACATTGTCGTTATAGCTGTAGCGGCTAACAATAGCGATTTACGCATTTCTCTCTCTCCCAAATCCCAACATTTTCATCGGAGAGTGTAGTTTTTACTCATCCCCCCAATGACTCAACATTCAACTAATCGCCCGATTAAGTCCAGCCTGAAATGATAAAACTGCATCATAAGGTTCTATTTTTGCATCAAAGAAAGGAAATTTGGTGCAATTTTGATACAAAAAAGGCCCCGCCAGCTTCCCGGCAGGGCCCAATTTCGAAATTTTGGTCCAGCTTTAGAATGTATAACGTGCGGTCACGCCATAGGTCCGGGGCTGATTGGGATAGCCGGTAAAGCTTCCATCCTGGCCAACCGCCGGGAATACCGTTGTCAGATATTCAGCACCGGTCAGGTTACGGCCCCAAATCGTGAACTTCATATTTTCGTCATAGGTCAAAGTTGCCGAAGCGTTCAGCGCATTGATTTCACGAGTGAAGTTGATCGATGTTGGATCCGCCGGATTGTCATCGATCAGGTTAACTTCCGACTCATAGTGATAGTCGGCACGAAGGTTCAGGCCCAACATTTCGCTGAGAGCCATATCGTAATCGACACCCATTGTTGTCGACAATGCGGGAATGGAATTTGGAGTCGTTCCCGAAATGTCGCCGTAGACGCTATTCACGAAACTGTCATAGACCGGATCCAGATAGACCACCGCTACGCTGAATGTCAGACCGTCAATTGGCTCGACATTACCGTCAAATTCAAACCCCTTCGTGGTTTGCTTCCCGGCATTGGCCAGTTCAAAGCCGGTTCCGTTAAAGACGTTCGATTGAAAGCCTTTGATCGACTGGGTGAAGAAGGTCAGGTTGAAGGCAGCAACGTCCCACTGCCCCTTGATACCGATTTCATAGACTGTCGCATTTTCCGGCGCAGCAAAGCGCGAACCGAAAGTCTGATTTGACTGCAGCAGCCCGGCAGCCCCGAGCGCCGCTGCATCAGATGCGGAAGGACGGCTGTCCCGTGACAGGTTGATCGAACTTGCCTTGAACCCGGTCGCATAGCTTGCATAAACATTCAGGCTTGGCGAAACTTCATAGGCCAGGCGCGCGGTATAGGTCAGCTTGTCATCACTCGTACGACCGTCTTCCACCGCGTTCGGCAGATTGACGAATGGTGGGAAGAATTGCAGCGCGGCCAGGTCTGCAAGCGGATTAGCGCTTGAACCATCCGGCAGCGTAAGGGTTGGATTGGCTGCCAGATAAGCCGCCGTACCAGCGTCAACACCGGCGCCGAGCAACAACTGCTCGCGGAACGCGGCATATTGTGGTGCATCGAAATCGATGGCTGCAAATGCTTCTGTCGCCACCAGATTGGCGGAGAATTTCTTCTTGTCGTTGGTGTAGTTGAGGCCGCCCGTCAGAATCAGCCCATCGGTCAGTTCGAAGTCTACCGTGCCGAAGAACGAGTAAGCTTCATTCTTGAAGGTATAGACTTCGTCATAGCCGGTGCCGTTGGCGAAAAACTGATTGGCATAGACGGCCGGTGATGCCGCAAGACCGGCTGCAAAATCACTGCCACCAAAGGCTGCTTCCAGTGTGCTGAAGTTCAACGCTCCGCCGGTAGCGGCACCAATCAGTGCATCGCCATAGGTTCGGAAATCGCTACCAAATTCAATATCATTGGCAATATCGATTTTCTCGTTGAAATAATAGCCACCCACCAGAAAGTTTATCGGACCGTCAAAATCCGATGCGACACGGAATTCCTGGGTGAACGTCCGGATATCGGTGTCGTTGGAATTTTTCCGAAGCAAATCGGCTGCGGTGAAATCCGAATCCTGATCGCTGAAGGAATCGACCCCGCGATACGCCGTGATCGAGGTCAGGCTCAACGCGTCCAGATCATAGTCAACCTGCGCCGATCCACCGTAATTTTTGATCCGGTTTTCGGAAGGCAGGTTGGTATAGACATTATAGGAGAACGGATTTTCCGCATCGAGACCGATGCCGCCCGCCAATGCATTGACAATAGCTCCGGTTGGCCCGTTGACGACATTGCCGGCGACACAGCAATCTTCGTCGATATGGTCATAGTCAGCGATCAGCCGAACGGACAGATCATCGGACGGTTCGATCAGCAATTGTCCGCGAAAACCATAACGGTTGCGTTCGTTGACCTTGGTACCGAGGTTGAGATCATTCGCGTAACCGTCACGCTTGTTGAGATTGCCTGCAAGGCTGAACGCGATGGTGTCGCTGATCGGTCCGGTAACACTGGCCTTCGCGATAATGGCGTCATAGTTGCCGTAGCTGATCTCTGCAGAACCGCCGAAATCAAACTGAGGCTTCTGGGTGACGATGCTGATCACGCCGGCAGATGCGTTTTTCCCGAAAAGCGTCGATTGCGGACCACGCAAAACTTCGACCCGTTCCAGATTGGGAAGATCGCCAATTTGTGCCGCAGAGCGCGAACGATAGACGCCGTCGATAAAGACGCCAACAGAAGGTTCGATACCCGCGTTGTTTGCGCCGTTGCCGAAACCGCGAATGATGAAGTTGGTATTTGCGGAGCTCTGCAGCTGGTTGACCCGCAAGGTCGGCGCGAGCGTTTGAAGATCGTTCAGATCGCGGACCTGGGCCTTGGCAATATCTTCTGCGCCGGTCACGGTCACAGCCACGGGGATTTCCTGAAGCGTCTGTTCCCGTTTGGTGGCCGTCACGATGATGACATTGCTGTCGAACGTTTCCTCTTCCTGCACATCCTGCGCATGGACAGGCGAAGCGGCGATAGCGCTACCGAGGGCAGTAGCGGTCAAAAATTTGGCGATATTCATTGGGATCTCCTGCGTCCCGACCGTTATGGTCGTGGGCATTATCTAGCGGGTATGAAACAAACGGAGCGAATTGTCCGTTTCGGTGCCGGGCACTGGTTCAAATATCCGATTTAGTCCAGTCGATTTGCCCGAAAAAGGCCGCGTAACTGCGCATTATTGGCGAACAGCCGAATACCGTTGCAACTAAGTCACATTATTGCAATTTTCAGGAATGGTGCCCCTGGCCCGACTCGAACGGGCACTCCTTGCGGAACTGCATTTTGAGTGCAGCGCGTCTACCAATTCCACCACAGGGGCACTCTGGCTGCGTCAAATGACGATCAGCGAAATCGAGGCTCTGTTAGCGAACAGCTTATCCGCTGGCAACGGCTTTTTCCGGTGACGATGAATCGATCGCGAATTCAGTAGAATGATCCCCCACTCGCGGCCTGATAAAGCCAGAGCGGAAAAGCGGACACAGCCAGCAGACTGCCCAGCGGCAGCATGGTTTCGGCCGTGACCTCTTTGCCCCGCAATCGCCAGGATATGGCAAACATAATACCCACCAGACTGGCACCGAGGATGATCAGCGGCAACGCCGTCCAGCCCAGCCAGCAACCGATTCCGGCGAGCATCTTGGGATCGCCACCGCCCAGTCCATCGCGCCCGCGCAAATGTTTATAGATTGCCGCAACAATCGTCAGCGACAGAAAACCCGTCAGGCCGCCGATAAGCCGGTCGGGGAATGTCGGAGAATCCATGAAAAAACCCGCGAGCAACCCCGAAACGGCCAATATCGCGGTCAACCGGTCAGGTAGCCAATGGTGTTTTGCATCGAGGGCAGCGAGCGTCATTAATATCCAGCCGAAAATTGCCCCCGCCAGCCCGGCTGCATTTGGCGCCGCGAGCAGGGCAAGGCCGCCGATCAACGCCGCAGCAATCTCTATCGCCAGATGATCCGTTGCAATCGCTGCTCCGCACTTCCTGCATTTCCCTGCCTGGAAAAAGAAACTTGCCACCGGGATCAATTCCCAGCTGCGCAGTTGATGCCCGCAATGGTCGCAGGAGGACCGACCGGTGATCACCGAACGGCTGTCCGGCCATCTGAGGATCAGCGTCGCCAGAAAGCTCCCGATGATCAGGCCGAGCAGGATGCCGGCAACCGGAAAGAGGAAAAAGGGCAACGGACGCTCCAGACAAGATGTTCGGGATCGATTGGCACGGCCTGCTGCGCCAAACAATGGGGCAATTGAAAAAACAAAGGGCCGCGCCTATGTGCATTTCAAGAATCGCGTTCGCCTCCAGCGGCGCAACCAACCCAGAAAGGCCAATTCATGTCCAGTTCCGATCCGATTGTCATTCTCTCCTATGCCCGCACGCCGATGGGCGCCATGCAGGGCGCGCTCAGCGAAGTCAGCGCATCCCATCTCGGTGCGGTCGCGGTCAAGGCGGCAGTGGAACGCGCCGGCGTCGAGGGCGCCGATATCGAGCGCATTTATATGGGCAATGTCCTGTCCGCTGGCCAGGGTCAGGCCCCTGCCCGCCAGGCCGCCATTTTCGCCGGCCTGCCGCAGTCGGTAGAAGCCACCACGGTCAACAAGATGTGCGGCTCCGGCATGCAGGCCTCGATCATGGGCGCCGAGGCGCTTGCCGCGGGTTCGATCGACATGATCGTTGCCGGTGGCATGGAAAGCATGACCAATGCACCTTATCTGCTGCCCAAGATGCGCAGCGGCGCTCGCCTCGGTCATACCGTTGCCCAGGATCACATGTTTCTCGATGGGCTCGAAGATGCCTATGAACCGGGTCGTGCCATGGGTAGCTTTGCCGAAGAAACCGTCGGTGAATATCAACTGACCCGTGAAGCGCAGGACGAATATTCCCTTGAGTCGCTCGCCCGCGCCAAGGCGGCTGTCGAAGGCGATGCCTTTGATGACGAGGTCGTTGCGGTCGAGGTCAAAACCCGCAAGGGCAATGTCATTGTCGACAAGGACGAGCAGCCGCCCAAGGGCAATCCCGACAAAATTCCGCAGCTTCGTCCAGCCTTTGCAAAAGACGGCACGATCACCGCCGCCAATGCCTCGTCGATATCCGACGGCGCCGCCGCGATGGTCCTGACCCGCGCCAGCGTCGCAGCGGAAAAGGGCCTGACACCCGTGGCACGGATCGTGGCCCATGCCGCCCACGCTCACGCGCCGTCCAAATTTACGACAGCCCCGGTGGCCGCCATCCAGAAAGTGCTCGACAAGGCCGGATGGTCGGTTGCCGATGTCGACCTCTGGGAAGTGAATGAAGCTTTCGCCTGCGTCGCGATGTTCGCGATGCAGGATATCGGCATCAGCCGCGACAAGCTGAACGTCAACGGCGGCGCAACCGCGCTTGGTCACCCGATCGGTGCCAGCGGTGCGCGGATCATGGTCACTTTGATGGCAGCGTTGAAAAAACGGGGTCTGAAAAAGGGCGTTGCGGCTCTGTGCATCGGCGGCGGAGAGGCCACGGCGGTGGCACTGGAATTGGTCGACTGATCTATTTCAGCGGTTCGTCGCCCCATATATCGGCGACACTGATATATCCCTGACGCCCGGTAACGTCGAACAGACACCAGCCTTTTTCACATTGGCTCAGGCTGCCGACCACACCGGGCTCAGCGAGCCAGGTAATCTTGGCCTTGCTGTTTGGCGAGGCACGCATCGCGACCGGCTTGCCGCTGGTCGCGAGCACCAGACCAGTGCGCGACGCGCTGAGCAGACGCGCGTGCATCCAGCCCTGCGTGCCTTCATGATCTTCTATTTTTCGCCAGGCCTTGTAGCGGGCGAGTATCTTTACCGGCAGTTTCTCGCGCTTATATATCCACATCGTCGGATATTCGGTACTCGGACCGGTACGCATGCGCGCTTCGGGTTCGTCAATGGATGCCCAATAAGGGGGCTCTTGCTGCGCTATGGCAGGTGCCGACAGGAACGCGCCTGAAATCGCAATGAGCATGAAAGCCAGAATACGCATGATGATTGGTTACTCATTCCCCGATTACCCTGATCATAGCCCGAAAGTCCGACCTTCTTCAAGAGGCGCCTGCTTGACCTCCTGCAAATTTCAGGCATAGCGATAGGCCTATGCCAGACTCACCTCGCCCAGCTAATCCCCGCGTCATCATCACCCGTGAATTGGCGGATGCCAATCAGAAACGGATGTGTGAACTATTCGATGCCCTACCCAATTATACCGACAAGCCCTTTTCACGCGACGACCTGATCGCCGCCATGGCAGATTGCGACGTTCTGGTGCCGACCGTGACCGACCAGATCGATGCGGAAATGATCGCCAAGGCACCAGACCGGCTTCGTATGATTGCCAGCTTTGGAGCCGGGATCGATCATATTGATCTTGCGGCTGCCCGCGCCAGAAAAATTCTGGTCACCAATACGCCGGGGGTTTTTACCGAAGACACGGCCGATATGACCATGGCGCTGATCCTGTCCGCACCACGTCGTCTTTCGGATGGCGAAAAACTGATCCGTTCCGGCCAATGGGAAGGCTGGAAACCATCCGGCATGCTTGGCCATTGCATCGGCGGGAAGAAGCTCGGCATCATCGGCATGGGCCGCATTGGTCAGGCCGTCGCCCGCAGGGCCTCCGGCTTTGGTCTTTCGATCCTCTATCACAACCGTCGCCAGCTGCCGCCGGCGGTCGAAGAATCGCTGCGCGCGAGCTATGTCGCCGATCTCGAAGATTTGATCCGCGAGTCCGACATCATCACGCTGCATTGCCCGCATACCGCGGAAACCCACGAAATGATCAACGCCGAACGGGTCGGCATGATGAAACCCTCGACCTATCTTATCAACACCGCACGCGGTGATCTGGTGAACGAGGATGCATTGATCGAAGCGTTGCAGAATGAAAAAATCGGCGGTGCGGGACTGGACGTTTATCAGAATGAACCGGATATCGACCCACGTTTTCTGAAGCTCAAGAATACGATATTGCTGCCGCATATGGGCAGCGCGACCTTTGAAGGTCGAGAAGCGGCGGGCGAGCGGGTGATTACCAATATTCGGGTATGGGCCGACGGTCACCGTCCGCCGGATCAGGTGCTCGAGGGCTGGGTTTAAGCTTTCCGTTGAGTCCCTTCCTGGTCTCGACTAGAAATTTTCTACAGTCTGATTCGCTAGAGTGAACAGACATTAAAAATATAGGGGCGGGCCGCATCATGAAATATCCAGTCAAAACCTTGGGCTTGCTATTGGCAGCCGGTTGGGCGGTATCCCCGCTCAGCGCGCAACAGACATTCGATCCTGCGACCGCCGATGTTGCCAATAGCGGCGATACCGCCTGGATATTGACATCCAGCGCACTGGTTCTGTTGATGACCCTGCCCGGCCTCGCACTTTTTTATGGTGGCCTTGTCCGCGCCAAGAATTTCCTGTCGGTGCTGATCCAGTGCATGGCGGTGGCGGGCATTTGTTCGGTTCTGTGGATTGTTGTCGGTTATACGCTGGCTTTTGGTGGCGTCACCAACGGGTTTCTGGGCAGTGGCCTCAACTGGATGCTCGCCAATCTGGGTAATGTCCGGGAAGGCACAGCCGTTCCCGAATCGGCTTTTGCGATGTTCCAGATGACCTTCGCGGTCATCACGCCCGCGCTGATGATCGGAGCATGGGTCGAACGCGCCCGCTTTGGCTGGGTCGTTGCTTTTTGTGCGCTCTGGCTGCTCGTCGTCTATGCGCCGGTTACCCATTGGGTCTGGGGCGACGGATGGCTCAGCCAGCTCGGCGTGCTCGACTTTGCCGGCGGTATCGTTGTTCACACCACGGCTGGCGTATCCGCACTGGTCGTCGCCATCATGATGGGCAAGCGCATGGGCTGGCCCAAAACCCTGATGTTGCCGCACAGCCCTGCCCTGACGGTTGCCGGCGGTGCCATGCTCTGGGTTGGCTGGTTTGGCTTCAACGGCGGCTCCGCCCTGACCGCGACCGACGATGCAGCAGCAGCGATCATCAACACCCATATTGCGGCGTCGATGGCGGCACTGGTCTGGATATTGATCGAGAAATTCAAGGTCGGAAAACCGACCGCCGTCGGCGTCGCCACCGGTGCGATTGCCGGATTGGCCACCATCACTCCCGCGGCAGGCTATGTCGGCCCCGGTGCGGCGATAATCATTGGTGCGGCGGCTTCGATTGTCTGCTTCATGGCGGTCGGTCTGGTCAAGAACGGCTTCAAGATCGATGACAGCCTCGATGTGTTCGCGGTCCACGGCGTCGGCGGCATGCTCGGCAGCCTCATGCTCGCTCTGTTCATTTCCGAAGGCTTTGGCGGGACGGGCTATGCTGAGGAAATGGCCTTTGGCAGCCAGTTTGTTGCCCAGCTGATCGGCGTTGGCGCGGTCGCCATCTGGTCAGCGGTCGCGACCGCGATCCTCGGCTTCGGTATCAGCTTCATCCTGCCGATGCGGGTCAGCGAAGACGACGAGCGCGATGGTCTGGATATTTCCAACCATGGCGAACGCGCGTGGGATTTCGATTGAGCAGAACATCTTCTCCTTTGAGGGAGAAGGATATGAAGCCTTATGAGCGAAGCGAATTAGGCACAGTTGGATGAGGGTGCTCAGCTCTCGTGGAACAAGTAAACCCTCATCCAGCTTCGACTAGGCAGCAAGCTGCCAAGTCTGCGCATCCTTCTCCCTTGAGGTAGAAGGTTTATCGGGCAGCAATCAGATTAGATATCACAGTTCTAAATGGAGAAACTGGTTGAAATCAGTCGGCTTATAGTCGCCGAACGGTTCGCCATTGGCAAACCCCCGCTTGCGATACATGGCCAGCGCTGCTTCAAATTCCGCACCGGATCCGGTCTCGAGACTCAAACACCGATAGCCGCGTTCCCGTGCTACGGCGATAATATGGTCCAGTAGCGCCAGACCGACACCCTTGCGCAAATGCCGCGCATCGGTCCGCATCGACTTGATCTCACCGGTTGCTGCCGAAAGCTGCTTGAGCGCGCCAATGCCCATCAAGTCCCCGCCCTCCCAAGCAGTCCAGACCGAAACATCGGGATTCAGCAATCCGGACAAATCGAGCGCGTAGACGCTTTCCGGTGGCGAGTTTTCCTGCATCCCGGCGAGATGCGCAGCCAGCAGGTCCCGGACCTGCCGACCGCCCAAATCATCAAGCCGGATTTCCAACTCAGTCGCCGGTCAGGATGCGATCCACCAGCTGCTTCACCGTCGGCACGAAGCCGTTGGAATAGAAGGGATCTGTCCCGAAATTATAAGCGCCATGGCCGGCAAACATCAGATGTTCCTCGACCGGTGCGCCATGGACGATTTCCTGAAGGCTTTTCTGGATACAGAAACTCCGCGGATCGGCGAGCCGACCGGTGCTGAAATTGTCATGATCCTTCCAGGCCGAAAAACCGCAATGCGACAGACAGCCCATGCAGTCCGCCTGATCCTTGCGGATCATTTTGGACTCTTCCGGCGTGGCAAATATCAAGGTGTTGTCGGGCGTTTTCATCGCCATGGTAAAGCCGAGACCGTCCCATTCGCGCGCGCGCATCAGATCATTGCGGGTGACCCAGAAATTCTTGCCCTTGATACCGACGTCGAGCTGGTGGGTATGTTCGCCCGCCTTCTCGGTCGAATAGGGAATCTGGCGCTCCGACCGCGCTTCGAGACTGCGCAGAAATTCATTGCGGACCGCCGAACTGTAGAAACCGGTCGGCGAGAATTTGTGCAGAAGAATATCGCCTTCCTTGATCTTTGTCAGCTCGCTCTTCCAGCTTTCCGGAATCGGGCTTTCCTTGGTCAGCAAGGGCCTTGTCCCGAACTGGAAAGCAATCTGGCCGAGCTCTTCGCTGTCAATCCAGTCATTCCAGTCGCGCAAATGCCAGACACCGCCGGCCATGATGATCGGCACGCTGTCGGCAATGCCTTCGGCGCGCATGGTTTCACGCAGCGCCTTGACCCGCGGATAGGGATCTTCGGGTTTCCGTGGATCTTCCGCATTGGACAGGCCGTTATGACCGCCAGCCAGCCAAGGATCCTCATAAACCACCGCTGCCATCAGATCCGGAACCTTTTTATAGGCCCGCTTCCACAAGGCGCGAAAGGCGCGGGCGGAACTGATGATCGGCAGATAATTCACCCCATATTGCTGGGCAATTTCCGACAGCTTGTAAGGCATGCCAGCGCCGCAAGTGACACCGGCAATCATGCCCTTGGTCTGTTCGAGCACGCCTTCCAGAACCTGCTGTGCGCCGCCCATTTCCCAAAGGACGTTGATATTGATGGCGCCCTTGCCGTTGGAAATCTCGTAGGCCTGCTTGACCTGCGTGACCGCACCGTCGATCGCATATTGGATCAGTTCCTGATGCCGCTCTTCGCGTTTGCGTCCGTGATAGATTTGCGGGATGACGTTGCCATGCTCGTCATAGCTGTCCGCATTGACCGCAGATACCGTACCAATACCGCCAGCAGCAGCCCAGGCGCCCGAACTGGCGTGATTGGTGGCTGCGACACCTTTTCCACCCTCGATCAACGGCCATACTTCCTGACCGTTATACTGGATGGGCTTTAAGCCTTTGAACAATGAAATCTCCTATTTTCCCCAAATATCAATATAGACGGCGGCAGCCAGAAATGCTCGAAAAATCTCTGCTATGAATTATGTTATTTCGCAGACCCGAAATCGGCGCGCCCCAGCGCATGGCCATAAAGCAGGGCATAGCGCGCCAGCATCTTGCCCTCATTATATTCCGCCTGCGCCTTGAGCCGGTTTTGCATGCCCAGATCTTCCCGCAATTGCTGGTGTTGCACCAATGTGGTCAGCGATTCCTGAAATTTGGATTCGTCGCCGAGCGGTTTGATAAAACCCTGATTGGCCTGTGACACCATCGATTTGATATCACCGACGTCGGTCGCGGCAACCGGCAAGCCGGCAGCCATCGCCTCGATCAGGGAAATCGGGAATTGTTCACTGTCCGATGACAGGGCGAAAATATCGAACAGGCCGATATAGCGCGCCGGATCGGCAAGGAACCCGGGCATCAGCAGCCGGTCTCCAAGGCCCACCCGGGCGGCTTCTGCCAAAATCGCCTCCTTCTCCGGCCCCTCCCCCACAATCACCAGACGAACATTGTCGCCGGCGGCGGCACAGGCCCGCACCAGTCGCGGCAGATTCTTGATCGCCCGCAGCCCGGCCACCGTTCCGACGACGACCTCGCCACTCCGCTTTGTATATCCGGGGAGCGAGCCGCGTTGCGGTTTTTTGGTGAAGTGCTGTACGTCTATGCCATTGGGAATGCGCTGGATTTTCTGCTCTGGCTGTTTCCAGACATCTTTCGCTATCTGCGCCAATTGCTCAGACGGAACGACCAGTGCGAGGGCATCGCCAAGCGCAAATTTGCGGAACCAGTTTCTCTTCCAGTTGAGCTTTTCCTGTTCGTCCTTGTTGAACCCGTCTTCATGATGGATCAGCGGCGGCAGGCCGCCGACACGGGAGAAAAGCGTCCGCGCCATCACCCCGTCCATCGATCCCCAATTATAGGACAGGATAAGATCGAACTGCCGGAAATAACCAACAAATTCGCGATAGCGCTTGAGCGACGGCTTCCCCGCGAGCGCAGGCGCATCTGTCGGGAACGTCACCTTGATCGCGGGGTCAATCGCATCGCGGGCGGACAGGCTGTGTGGCTCTGCCGACAATATCACATGTTCCGCGGCAGATCCGAAATGGTTCATCAATCTGACCGCGCGCGCCTCCTTGCCGCCCAGATTGAACGTACTGTGGAGATGCAGGATTTTTGCTGGCTTCATGCGGAATTCATGCTCGGCTGTATAAAATCATTCAGTCAATGCGGTGGAGTAATTGGTGGATCGCGTCAAGCGAGGCGGGTTCCTCCAGCGTTGGGGCGTGGCCCACGCGCGGGATTGTGACCAGTTCCGCCTCATCCAGTATGTCGAGCATTTTCGCCGCAACCTGCTCGCTGAACAGGTCGGACAATTCTCCCCGCAGGATCAGGGTCGGAATTTTTTTCATATCCTCCAGCGCATTCCACATCGCTCCGCTGCCGCCACCCTTGCTGTCGAACGGTTCGGCAATCTTCATGTCATAGTCGAGCTTGATCCGGCCGGAGCTGTTCATCCGATAGACTTTCTTGGCAAATTCAATCCAGTCCTTCAGCGTGAAATCGGGGAAAATATCCCGGCTCGTCTCAGCCATATCGCGCCCGGCATGGGCCCATGTGTCAAAACTTCGGCCCTGCCCGACATG
>CAJQNR010000060.1 GCA_905479715.1 uncultured Sphingorhabdus sp. | reverse complement strand
GGTATCCATGGGAGGAATCTAGCAGGTCATGGATTGAAGTCCAACTTTCCTCTCCCGGAGGGAGAGGCAAGTGAAGCTTGCGAGCTTGCTCGCTAGCGCAACTCGGTGAGGGGTTTGAACAGCCGAGAGGGATCCAACCCCTCATCGACTGCGCCTAAGGCAATAAATTGCCAAGGCTTGTTGCCTCTCCCTGAGGGAGAGGAAATCAGAGCGCGATAATCTTTGGCAGCAGCGCGTCGAGCAACGGCATGCCCT
Source organism: uncultured Sphingorhabdus sp. (assembly GCA_905479715.1). Lineage (GTDB taxonomy): Bacteria > Pseudomonadota > Alphaproteobacteria > Sphingomonadales > Sphingomonadaceae > Parasphingorhabdus. The sequence goes on along the minus strand of CAJQNR010000060.1, from coordinate 5,048 downwards.
TGGGCAGGATCGTCAGCCAATCTCCCTGCTGCTCGACAAATTCAAGCCCGGCAAGCGTCTCCACTTCCGCGCCATTCACCATCGCCGCAACCGCCAGTCCCGTCTTCGCTTCGAGATCGGCCAGATCGACGCCCTCGGCCAGCCGCAGCCCCATCATCAGCGCTTCCATTGCGCGCGTTTCCGGTGTCAGCGCCTGCTCTACCTTCAGGCCATTGCCGTTGCGCTCGACCGCGGAGAGAAAATTCTCCGGCTTCTTGTGCCGCTCGGTCGCTTGTTCAAGCCGACGCCCGTGGGCGCCGGGGCCGATGCCGACATAGTCCTGATAGCGCCAGTAAGTCAGATTGTGGCGGCTTTCCTGACCGGGCTTCGCGTGGTTACTGATTTCATAAGCGGGCAGGCCGGCGGACGTCATGACGTCACGCGTCAGCTCGAACAGATCGGCGCAATGGTCATCGTCAGCGGGGATCAGCTTGCCGGTGCGCACCAATGTCTCGAACCGCGTGCCCGGCTCGATGGTCAGCTGATAGAGCGACATATGCCCGGTGCCGAAGCCCAAGGCGCGGTCCAGTTCCGCTTGCCAATTATCGAGCGATTGTCCGGGCCGCGCATAGATCAGATCAAAACTGACCCGCTCGAACGCCTGTTGCGCGGTCTCGAGCGCCGCCAGCCCTTCGTCCACATCATGGGCGCGGCCCAAAAATTCCAGCGTCTGGTCGTCGAGCGATTGCAGGCCGAGCGACACCCGGTTCACGCCCGACCTGGCCAGATCGTGAAAATTGGCTGCCTCGACCGAAGACGGATTGGCCTCCAGCGTGATCTCGATAGTGTCGGCAAAACCCCAGTGGCACTCCGCCGTCTTAATCAATGTTTCCACCAGCGCGGGCGGCATCAGCGAGGGCGTGCCGCCGCCGAAGAAGATGCTCGACAGTTTCCGCCCCGCGGTCAGCGCCGCTTCATGCGCCATATCAGCGAGCAGGGCGCTCTGCCACGCGGCCACATCGACCTGATCGCGGACATGGCTGTTGAAATCGCAATAGGGACATTTGGAGACGCAGAACGGCCAGTGGATATAGAGGGCGAGAGGCCCCATATCACTTCTGTTCAGATTTTCTCTAGTAGAGGCCAGTTCATGCATATATTCCGCGCCCTTAGCCCCATCCTGTTGCTCACACCAGCCCTAGCCGCCTGTTCCGCCGGGACGTCGCACAATCCGGCACCGACCACGGTGGTGGAAGAGCGCACCAGCATGGCGCCCGAACCGCGCGGCGAAAGCCGGCTGCAAAATGCGATGATGCGGGCGCATAATGACGCGCGCGCCAAGGTCGGCGCGCCGAAACTGGTCTGGAACCCGGAACTGGTCAAGGACGCTGCCGTCTATGCTGCTTCTCTGGCCCGCACCGGTAAATTTGCCCATGACCCGCAAACTGGTCGCAACCCGCGGCAGGGCGAGAATCTCTGGATGGGCACCCGCGATGCCTATAGCTATGGCGAAATGATCGGCGCCTGGGTCGACGAGGACCGCTATTTCAAGCCCGGCCTGTTCCCCGACAACAGCAGTACCGGTCAATGGGGCGATGTCGCCCATTATACCCAGATCATCTGGCCGACCAGCGAGCGGGTCGGCTGCGCGGTGGCAAGCAATGCCAGCGATGATTTTCTCGTCTGTCGCTATAGTCCGGCGGGCAATATTGTCGGAAGGGATCCGCTGAAGGGGTGATATGCTGTCATGCCAGCGCAGGCTGGCATCCAACCCGCCTATGTGAGTCTCATTGACCTCGGTATAGGCCCCAGCCTTCGCTGGGGTGACACATCAAAAACAGGCCGCAACCAATTGCCGGAACGCATCCGTCCGATGGCTCATCGCCTGCTTCTGCGCCGGATCGAGTTCGGCAAATGTCTGGTCAAAGCCAACCGGCTGAAACACCGGATCATAGCCGAAGCCCAAGGTCCCGCGCGGCGGCCAGACGAGATTGCCCTGTACCCGTCCCTCGAAAACCTCGGAATGACCATCCGGCCAGGCCAGGGCGAGCGTCGCGACAAAATAGGCGCTGCGGTCGACATCCGGCCCTTGTTCGGCGAGCTTTCCCTCGACCTTGCCCATCGCCATATACCAGTCGCGGCCCGGATCTCCCTCGAACCATTGCCGTTCGGCCCAGTCGGCGGTGTAGACGCCGGGTTTTCCGTCCAGCGCCGCCACGCACAGCCCGCTGTCATCGGCCAGCGCCACGCAGTTCGCGCCCTCGGCGCTCGCCCGCGCCTTGAGCAGCGCATTTTCAGCAAAGGTCGTTCCGGTCTCTTCCGGCTCGGGCAGGTCCAGATCACCCGCCGACACCGGCTCGATACCATAAGGCTCGAGCAGTGCCCGGATTTCGCGGACCTTGCCCTGATTGTGGCTGGCGATAATCAGGCGCCCGGGGGCAAGTTTGCGGTGGTCGGTCATAAGTTTTCCAATTCCGTTCGCCCTGAGCCTGTCGAAGGGCACTTCGCGTCGAGAGGTGCTTCGACAAGCTCAGCACGAACGGTTATTCTTTTCGCCTAAATCCTATCCAACCGCCTTGTCCTGCGCCTCGAAAATCTGGCCGCAACCGATTTTCGCTAGCCGCAGCAGGCGCATCAGGCCTTCCTCGTCATAGGTTGCGCCTTCCGCCGTGGCCTGCGCTTCGGCGATATTACCGTCGCCGGTGAGCACGAAATTGGCGTCAGCACCGGCGTTGCTGTCCTCGTCATAGTCGAGGTCGAGCACGGGCGTGCCTTCGAAAATGCCGCAGCTGATCGCGGCGATCTTCTGTTCGATCGGATCTTCGCTGATCAGCTTCATGTCGAGCAAGCCGTTGACCGCGAGCCGCAGCGCAACCCAGGCACCGCTGATCGAGGCTGTGCGGGTGCCGCCATCGGCCTGGATGACATCGCAATCGACCGTGATCTGCCGCTCGCCGAGCTTCTTCATGTCGACCACTGCGCGCAGGCTGCGCCCGATCAGGCGCTGGATTTCCTGTGTCCGGCCGGACTGTTTGCCCCGTGCCGCTTCGCGGCTATTGCGGGTATTGGTCGCCCGCGGCAGCATCGAATATTCGCCGGTGACCCAGCCTTCACCCTTGCCGCGCAGCCATGGCGGAATCCGTTCCTCGATACTCGCGGTGCAAATCACCTTGGTATCGCCGAAGCTGATCAGGCAAGATCCTTCGGCATGTTTGGTAAATCCGGTTTCGATGGAAATGGCGCGCATTTCGTCCGGCGCGCGGCCTGATGGTCGCATAGTCTGTTCCTTATTTTGAGTTGGCGCGTCCTTAACCGCTCGCAGGGGGAGAGGCAACAACGCACATGCTCCCTTTCGATGGTGAAGGTGCGGAGAACGACAGCTTTCAATTGCCCGCTGGAAACCCTTGCAGTTTCATCCTATCTATTAATCATGACAACCTCACCGATCACCGAAATGACGACCCGCGCGCAGGACATTTTCCGCGTCGTGGTGGAATCCTATCTCGACAATGGCGCGCCGGTCGGGTCGAGGACCATTTCCAAGGCGCCCGGCCTTGAACTTTCACCCGCCTCGATCCGCAATGTCATGCAGGATCTCGAGGAGCTGGGCCTGCTCGCCGCACCCCATACCAGCGCCGGCCGTATGCCCACCGAGCTCGGCTTGCGGCTGTTTGTCGACGGCATGATGCAGGCGGCCGCGCCCTCGCAGCAGGAGCGGGACGCGATCGAGCGGCAGATCACCGAACAGGGGCCGGTCGAGGACGCCTTGCGCGCGACGACCTCGATCCTCTCCGGCCTGTCCTCCTGTGCCGGTCTGGTGCTGGTGCCCAAGCGCGAGCCGTTGCTCAAGCAGTTCAGTTTCGTGAAACTGTCCGAAGGGCAGGGGCTGGCGATCCTCGTTTCGCAGGATGGCAGCGTCGAAAACCGCGTGCTCGATCTGCCGCCCGGCGTATCGGATTCGGCGTTGGTCGAGGCCGGCAATTATCTCACCGCGCGCTATGGCGGCATGACCCTCAGTCAGGCGCTGTCGACGGTGGACCGGGAAATCAGCGCCGGCGAACTCGCGATCGACAAGGCTTCGGAAGAACTGGTCAAGGCGGGCATGGTCACCTGGAGCCGCGATCCCGCCGACCGGCCGGTCCTGATCGTCCGCGGACAGGCCAATCTGCTGCAGGACAATAGCGCGCTCGAGGATCTGGATCGGGTCCGCCGCCTGCTCGACGAGCTTGAAGGCAAGCAGGAAATTGCCCGCCTGCTCGACAATGCCCGCGATGCCGAAGCGGCGAAAATATTTATCGGCGCGGAGAATAAATTATTCTCGCTTTCCGGCTCATCTGTGATAGCGGCACCCTACAAGGACAGCGACGGACAGGTGGTCGGCGTGGTCGGTGTAATCGGCCCGACAAGGTTGAATTATGCCCGCGTCGTACCCATGGTAGACTTTACCGCGCAGAGCCTGTCGCGTTTGTTGACCAAATGATGAAAATAGAGTGACCCAAGCCATGAGTGATACCAAGCCAAACACCGACGAACAGAATAACGACGCAGCGGCAGCAGCCGAGCTGGAGGGCGTGCCGGAGAGCATGAAAGAAGGCGGAGACGGTTCAAACAATAGCGAGGCCTCCCGGCCGGAAAATGCCGACAACCGGGTCGAAGCGCTGGAGAATGAACTGGCGGACGCCAAGCAGGCGGTACTCTATGCCCAGGCCGAAACCCAGAATGTCCGCCGCCGTCTCGAAAAGGACGCGCAGGACGCCCGCGCCTATGCCGCTACCGGCTTTGCCCGCGACATGCTCTCGGTGATGGACAATATGCAGCGCGCGCTTGAAGCGATTCCCGCCGAAGTGAAGGACGAGGAAAAGTGGAAGGGCCTGATCAATGGCATCGAAGCCACCGCCCGCGAATTGCAATCGGTATTCGAGAAAAATGGTATCAAGCGCGTTGCCTCTATCGGCCTGCCGCTCGACCCCAACCAGCATCAGGCAATGGTCGAAATCCCCACCGACGAAAAGGAACCCGGCACGATCGTGCAGGAAATGCAGTCCGGCTACATGATCAAGGACCGCCTG
>CAJQNR010000059.1 GCA_905479715.1 uncultured Sphingorhabdus sp. | reverse complement strand
GAAAAGGAGCGCGGTGCGGCCCTGTTGACGGTTTTGCTGCTGGTGGCGGTGATCGCGATACTCGCAGCGCACGGGATTGACCGGTTGGCGGGTGCCACCAAGCTCGCTTCCAACGCGCGGGAACTATCACAGGCCAAGGCCTATCTGATTGCTGCCGAATCCATCGGAATCCAGACCGCTGAAGAGATCGTGTCGGCTTCTCCCGGGCGGACGATCAATGTTGGTGGCTGGAACGGTCGGGAGCAGAGGTTCCCGGTGCCCGGCGGGATAGTGTCTGCGACACTTGCTGACGGTGGCAATTGTTTCAACATCAACAGCCTTGTCAGTCAGCAAGAGGAGCTGTTGCTGGCAAGGCCGGAAGGCATGGCGCAATTTTCCCGCCTGATGGTCATGCTGGGGATACTGGACGGCGATGCTGCCGATATTGCGCAATCGGTCGCCGACTGGATCGACAGCGATACGGTAGCAGCCCCCCGCGGCGCCGAGGACCAATATTATCTCCAGCAGGAAGAACCCTATCGCACCGCCAATGCGCTGATCGTCGATGTCAGCGAATTGCGGACGATCAAGGGTGTCACCGACGAGCTGTTCGTGGCCCTGGCGCCATGGATATGTGCCTTGCCGACGACCGACCTTTCGCCGATCAATATCAACACGTTGCGGCCGGAGCAGGCGATATTGCTGGCGATGCTGGGAGAGGTTCCTTCCGATCTTACCGCAGCGCGCCAATTTCTCGGGCGCAGGCCGGAGCTTGGATATGGCAGCCTGAATGACTTTTGGGCGCAATCCTATCCGGCCAGCCTGGGAGCATCGTCCGAAGTTCAAAGCCAGACCAAGTTGACCACACGCTGGTTCCGGGCCGACCTGACCGTGGAGATGCAAAGTGCGCTGGTCGAGGAGCGCGCGCTGATCGATGCCGCGCGGCAACCGGGCCGGCTTGTCCATCGCCAGCGCGGGGATGCGCTTTAATTCATTATTGCCCCGCTAAACGCTTGACGATTGCACCACGCTAACCCTATGGACCGCGGCGCAATGCGGCTATATAGTGCGCGGCTTGTGGCGATCGTAGCTCAGTTGGTTAGAGCGCCGGTTTGTGGTACCGGAGGTCGGGGGTTCGAGACCCCTCGATCGCCCCATTTTTCCCAGAGAAGCATAAAAGTATAAGGTCAGCACCACTGGACCTTGGGGAAAAGACTTATTTTATTTGTAATTAAATTACATCTATGAGATATTTAATTGCTTCAATTTGCTAGGAATGACAGCCATGAGCGTGATGTGGGACTTGCCGGATTTTGATGACCATGAAGCGGTCCATTTTTTCCATGATGCAGAGACCGGCCTCAGCGCTATCATTGCCCTGCACAGCACGCACCTCGGCCCCGGCGCGGGCGGAACCCGTTTCTGGCATTACGAGAATCGCGAGACCGCGGTGACCGACGCGCTGCGTCTGTCGCGCGGGATGAGCTTCAAGAACGCCATGGCCGGTCTGCCACTGGGCGGCGGCAAGGCGGTGATCCTCGCCGACCGCAATCGCACCAAGACACCGGAAATGCTCGCCGCTTTCGGCCGGATGATCGAGTCGCTCGGCGGCCAATATGTGACCGCAGAAGATGTCGGCATCACCGCAGCGGACATGGTTGCCCTGACCAAGGAGACCAAATATGTCTCCGGCCTGCCGGTCAGCAACAGCGGCGAAGCCGGTGGTGATCCCGGGCCGTTTACGGCCATGGGTGTCTATCTCGGCGTAAAGGCAGCTGTGGCCTATAAGCTGGGCCTGGACACTATGGACGGCGTCCATGTCGCGATCCAGGGCGTCGGCAGCGTTGGCGGCGGCCTTGCCCGTCTGCTGGCCAAGGATGGCGCAAAGCTGAGCATCGCTGATATCAACAAGAACCATGCTGCGGCCCTGGCCAAGGAAATTGGCGCAACGGTCGTCGGCCCCGACGATGTGATGCGAATCGAGGCAGATGTGTTCAGTCCCAATGCCTTGGGCGCGATACTGGACAAGGTCTCTATCGCTCATCTCAACGTTCCGATCGTTGCCGGCGGCGCCAATAACCAGCTGGCGACTCCTGAAGACGGACAGCGAATCTTCGACCGTAACATCCTGTTTGCGCCGGACTATGTGATCAACTCGGGTGGCATCATCAGCGTTGGCCTCGAATATCTCGGCGAAGGCGATGTCCAGGAAGTCAATCGCCGGGTCGCGATGATCCCGCAGCGCCTGACCGAAATCTGGGAACGGAGCGCGGCGCAGAAATTGCCGGATTCCGATGTCGCGGACAATATGGCAATGGCCCTGATCGGGCGCGGCTAAACCTATTCCGAACCTGACAGAGATTGACGGTTTTATTTTCTGTGACTTTTGACCGGAAAGCGCGAATTTCTGCAATTTTCTGACCGTCAGCTCGGTTGCGAGTGTGACCTTTCAATCTGTTCAATTATCAAAGAGCCCGTCCCGCGCATAGCGAAGGACAGGCCGGAAGATAAAGGATCGGGGCGGCTGTAGGAAAGAAGTTTTGATGGGATGACGGAAGAGAGGCCGCAGGGGCGCTCCCTTCCGTTCCATTCGTCAATATTACGGCGCGACGGCGGCCTTGATCTTTGACCAGCTGACCAGCTTGAAATTCTGCGTGCCGCCTTCATTGGCCCCATCCTGCATGACCATCAGGCCTTCGGGATAGGTGGGGCCAAAGTCGCCCAATATGACTTCGATGCCGTCTGTTTCGGAGGTGCCGTCAATGGCACCGTCGACGAGACGGAAGCGGTTCACATAGGCTCCTGTTTTCAGGTCATAGAGAACATAGGCATTGTCGCCCTGGCTGGAGGCAACCAGATAGCCGCCATTTTCACCTTCGGGAGCC